>WRDA01000055.1 GCA_009783675.1 Symbiobacteriaceae bacterium
ACGACTATGCCAAACGCTTCAACCTGATTAAGGAGAGCGATGGAAACCTCAGCGGTGAGGATATCCGGGAAGGCCTGACAACAGTCATTTCGGTCCGCCTGCCAGAACCTCAATTCGAAGGACAGACCAAGACCAAGCTTGGTAACCCCGAGATACGCAGCATCGTCGATACTATCACCGCCGAAGCGGTAAGCATCTACCTGGAAGAAAACCCTTCTATTGCCAAGAAGATCGTGGAGAAGGCACTCCTGGCAGCCCGCGCCCGTGAAGCAGCGCGCAAAGCCAGGGATCTGACCAGGCGTAAGAATGCCCTGGAGATCTCCTCTCTGCCAGGCAAACTGGCTGATTGCTCTACCAAGGATCCGGCACTGTCGGAGATCTATCTGGTGGAGGGTGTCTCTGCAGGTGGCACGGTGAAGACCGGTCGTGACAGGCGTTTTCAGGCGGTGCTCCCTCTACGGGGTAAAATCCTCAATGTGGAGAAAGCACGCCTGGATAAGATCCTGGGCCACGAAGAGATCCGTTCTTTAGTCACCGCCATGGGGACAGGTATCAGTGGAGATTTTGATCTGGATAAGGCGCGTTACCATAAAGTAGTAATCATGACCGATGCCGATGTGGACGGCAGCCATATCCGCACTCTGCTCCTGACCTTTTTCTACCGCTATATGCAACCTTTGATCAGAGCCGGCTATGTCTATATCGCTCAGCCACCACTGTATAAAATCGTCAAGGGACGCGGCACCCATTATGCCTACAGCGACCCCGACCGCGACCGCATCCTGGACCAGATCGGCGGCAGCAACAATGTTCAGCGCTATAAAGGTCTTGGCGAGATGAACGCAACCCAGCTGTGGGAAACCACCATGGATCCCGAGAAGAGAACCTTTTTGAGAGTATCGCTGGAAGATGCCATTTTGGCCGAAGAAATGTTTACCACCCTGATGGGTGACAGGGTCGAACCGCGACGCAACTTCATCCTGCGACACTCGAAGGAAGTAAGAAACCTGGATATATAGGATTTAGGATTTAGGATTTAGGTTCCAGGAGTGGAGGGTGACGGATTTGCGAGTGCTTAGCACTCGGATTACACGAATGACACAGATAAGTACGAAGATATTATTACAGGAAGTAATAATAACTCAGTAATACGGAGCATATACTTTGAAGCAAGATGCCTTTTATATCCTTGGTCCCTATCCGCGAAATCTGCGTGATCTGTGCTCGCAGAGCACGCAAAATCGTAACCCATACCAGCCCCCAACACCTAAATCCTAAACCCTCACACACAGGGGGTCACATGGGTACTATCAGCCTGCTGGTTAGCTTTGGTGTTGTAGCCATGCTATACGGGCGCGATGTTATCGAAGACAGAGCTTGCCTGGTCTTCCTTTTCGGCAGCACGACAATCCTGGCCCTGGGAGGCTTACCCTTGTGGTTGCTGCTGAACCTTCCTACATTTCCGGCTTTCTATGAAGCCACCTTTCGTTATGCGAAACGCAGTAAGCGCTCCTGGCAATGGATTCTTTTTATCCTGTTGCCGGGAACACTTCTGACTATCTGTAGGTATGCAAATGTATACGACCCGCCTGTCGGGGTATTTTCCTGTCTCACTGCCATATTGCTTTGCCTCGAGTTCAAGGTACATTGCCTGCCCGCCTGGCTGTCAGGTAAAGAAGGATGGTTTCGCCTCCTGAACGCCCCCTATCTCTACAGCTTCCTTGTCGTTCTGGCCGGACAGTATGCCTGGTTCAGAACCGGGGAGAACTGGGTTGCCATTGCAGCCTGTGCCATCTTGACCTGGACAATAGATGAGGGAGTTAGGAAGTTGAGAGTGGCTAGTGGCTAGTGATTAGTATTCGCGAAGAGACATTCATCATGAAAGGACAATGCCGTGTACATTCGCATGGGGTTCATTAATGCCCGCCGCAATATAGCTCGCAGCTTCTTTTCGATAATATCCATGGCTTTAGCGACAGGTTTTTTAGCCTTTGCCTTCAGTTTCAGCAGAGGTTACTCCTCCGGATTATTTCTGGCACCCGCCGCAATTTTCGGAGGTGATATTGCTGTCTACTCCCTCTCCTTTGACGGGTCGATAGGCGAGGATTCTTCTGCCAGAATCTATCAGCGGTTGGAGAACTCCTACAGCTCTGACCTGGCTGTTTTTTATCCCGAACTGGCACGCGATGGCTTCGTGACGCCTGCAGGATCTGAGTTACTCTTCAGCGAGGACGAACTGCAGGCTTTTGGTTCTGTACCAGGTGTCAGCGGGGTTTATCCCCGTTTCCAGATCCCAGCTTTAAGCAGTAACCAGGGAGCCTCCTGGTGCACGCCACTGCGTGGACGTAGTCCAGATCTGGATGATAACTTACGAATGCACCCGTCTGAGTTGTTATCTGCTGGACGTTGGTTCTCTCCTCAGGATGAAGGCTTACCTGTTGCCGTAGTTTCTGCTTATAACAACTATCCGCGAGGCAGCGAGCCTATCCGTCCGGGTGATATACTCCGCATTCAACTGCCACGAGCATATGCCAAAGATGGTCGCAACTATTTCGATTTTAGCGACCTGATCGATATCGAGCTTTCGGTTATCGGCACCATTGCCGTACCTACCAGGACATTGCGCTGGGTTGGCTTCGTTGAAGGCACTCAGGTCTGGCTGCAGTGGGATCTGCATTGGTTACTCGATGAGATTCAAGTCCCTCTGTCCACCTGGCAAAACATTTGGCAGCATATTTCTTCCGATCCATATTACCCGGAGCAGGTTAATCTGATCGCTACAGACATCAGTTTCCTAGAAGATATTGTCGCCGAAGTCCGCCTGAGCAGCCCACAACGCACCGCAACCAGTATCGCACGAATCATGGGAAAAGCTCAACGTGAGCTATTGATCGAGGATCGCTCTCTCTTCGCCGAGTACGAAGCCTGGTCTGGCATAAAACTGGTTACTGATGATGAGAAGCCTGGATTGGCCAGGGATTTACGCCTCCCTCTGGCTATACTGATCTTCGCCATGTCCGGACTCGTCGTCGCCGCTAACCTCCTGCTGATGGTCGATGAGCGTAGACGGGAGATTGGGATTCTCAAAGCTGTAGGCGCTCTGCGAATCAACATCGCCCAGATGATTTTGGCTGAAGCCGTATTCCTGTCCTGCATGGGAGGAAGCATTGGTTTCCTCATCTTCAGGCTGCCAGCTCTGGTAAATCAGCTAAGCGGCGGAGGTAGTGCCTCGCTAATCTGGCTGATTTTCTGCAAGGACTTGTTGATAACATTTGCTTCAGCCGTTCTCGCCGCCATAACCTTCGGTCTTCTTCCCGCCTGGCAGTCTGCTTCTGTCAAGCCGCAGATTCTTCTCAGCGAATAGGGAGGTGATGCAGCAGATTATGGATACCTCTTCGAGATCGCTGACCCTTGGTACTTTGCTGCAGCGAAATCTTCAGCGTAGTAGATACCGCTTGCTGCTCATCGCTCTGCTGCTCTGCAGCGGAATGACCTTCCAGGTGTTGTATAGTTCCTGGTTGCGGGCAGAGAAGACGAATTCTTATATCACCGCAGAGGATTATTCCACAAAGTACTTCGATGTTATGATTGCCCTGCAGCCTGGGGTCAGGGAAATATCCCTGAGCAGTTACCCTCCCACTCCCAATGTCCCTGGATCCACGCTGCGACCCCGAATTATAGGTGAGTATGATCATGGCTACTCTGCCCTGGTCAACGGTTGCTGTGGCGATTTTGAGCTCATGGGTCTGCGACAGAGCGTCTTCTTCTATTCGTTTTCTACAGAAGATCTTTTGGGACGACGAGTTGAGAATGAAGACGAGATCGTGCTCCCGCAAAGCCTGGCAGATAAAGGGAACTTGCTTGTAGGTCAATGGATTGAAGTTGCCAATGTGCCTCCTGTCACGGGTCGCTATCAGAGAATCACGGTCTCTTTGCAGATCGTCGGTATTTATGATGACTCACAGTTGAGTTACCGACCGGCCTTGACTACGGTAGATTCGCTACGACCCTTTATCTCTTCTGCAGCACCAAACAGATTGCTTTATAACTTCGATCGTCTGACGGCAGATTTAGGCAAGTTAGTCAGCTATCTGCAGCAGGTATATCCCCAGGAGCGGTTTATCCACAGTAGCATAGCCAGGGAGCTGAGCCTGGCATTAGTCGGTCAGCAACAAGGCGCTTCAGCATGGTTGATGTTGCTGTTTATCGGTTTCGTCTTTATCACCGTGCAAACCGTGATCTTACTCGATTTTCTGCGCCAGAGAAATGTCTTCGCCGCCATGAAGAGCATCGGCATTACCAATGCGCAGATAAGCTTTCTGTATATTTCTGAGCATCTCAGCAGCATCATCGCAGGAGGCAGTGCAACCGTTCTGATACTGTTATATCTGGTTCAACGCCTGGAATGGCTACAACGCGTTGGCAATACCGCTCTGGCTTTACTCTTTGCGCAGTCCCTGCTGGCTGGCTTAATTGTCCTGTTATCGACGCTGCTCCTGCCTCTGCTGACTGTACGGGTCGCCAGTATCAACCAGCTACTGTTCACGCGAACCATCCCCTTGTGGTCAGTGCGCCTCGATCATCTCGACAGACCTTCCGGAGACTTGCTCATACGGGAAAAAGAAGATAATCTACGTCTGCTGCTCCTGCCGGTCAGAGAAGAAGCACCAAACTGTATGATCATCAAAGCAGTCGGTGACAGGGTGAAAAAAGGTGAGGTAATCGCCAGCCAGGAGGATTGGTTTGGTCTGCTCCACCGTGAATGGTGCAGTTTCTGTGATGGCACAATCGAGAGCATACAGAACAATGGGCTGGTGAGTATCAAACCACTCGAGGCGGATACGCTTTTTTACACTTATCACGAGAGCATAGTGCGCCTGGAGATGCGTCACAGATCCCTGATAGATAAGGGTATGGCTGCTGTCGAACCTGGTGAGCGATACCATCACCCGGATCTTCTGGATGATCATAGCAAACCACTTAGCAAAACATCCCGCCGTCTGGCCCTGATATCCTGGACAGCATTCTTAATCCTGGTCCTGGTTGGTGCTGCCAGGCTCTACATCGTGCCTCGCTTAATCAATAACTGGGATCTGGCTCAACAGGTCACCTACCCTGCACCGGAAAGCTCACGTCAGCTCAGCGCTGCCGAAGTTGCCGCTGATGCCAGATGGCTGGTCGAGACGATCGAGAAGTCCCATCCGGTGTTTCTTAATCGCAGAGAGTTCAACAGTTTACCTAGTAGCGATTATACTGCAGCCAGGAATGTTTTTCTGAGTATGGCCGACTCTGCGATGTCCGTGGCCGAGTTTTATCGGCACTGTTGTACTTATACAGCTTCCCTGGGGGACAATCACACCTCCATGCGCCTGCCAAACCCCACACTAGCTTTACCACTCACCACAGAGTGGACAGCAGATGGCATGTGTTTTGCCACCGGTGTTGAAGTACCACTCGGGACCCGCTTAATCTCCATCCAGGGAGTCAGCACCGAGGAAATTGGCAGGCATATCGATGAGCTTTATGGTTCTGAAAGCATTTCCAGTCAACTCAGTACTCGTAACTATATGACTGTGTTTCGAGACATCCATGAGGCTGCCTCTGTGCCTATGGGTGCCCATGTCGTGTTAGAACTGCTCTTGCCGCAGGGAGAGACTGTTTATCGCCAAATGATGTATGAGGAAGTCAGCGCAGCAGCTTCTTCCCAGCCTGCTTTCAGCTTCGGCTTACTGGCAGATGGGGAGATTGCCCTCATTACCTCGACCATGTGTCGCTATGATGAGAGCTGGCAGGAAGCGCTCCTGTTTTTGGAAGATGCTTTACAGCAGGGAGTGCACAAAGTTATCATTGATGTACGGAATAATCCAGGAGGCGACTCGGGGGTCTGGCACAAGTTCTTCGAACTGATGGCCATGGATCGTGGCAGTTTTGGGGGGATTCGCAGGCATTCCGCCCTGTCACCGCGAAATAGTTTCGCAGCTTATTCCTCTTTTTCACCAAAACCTGGCAGGATGGGCAACAGCAAAGTTGATCTCATTGTGCTTACCTCGGAAAGAACCGCGAGTTCAGCCGTCTGGCTGACTGGATTCGTACGGGATGGTAATCTGGGCAGGATAGTCGGTCATGAACCTGGAAACGCACTCACCCATTTCGGTGAAGTCGTGGGTTTTACACTACCCAACTCTCACCTTCGCGGGGGAGTAAGCGTAAGTTATTTCATTAGGCCCAATCCGATAAATGATGCCAGAAATATTCCGCTGCTGGATGTAGTAGTTACTCAGGGAGAAGACGCATTGGAACTGGCTTTGACTATGCTGCGCGGTGAATAAGGTGTAGCCGGAGTGATTACGGGCAAACCATATGGCAAAACAGTCACCTCATCAAGCTTCAAAGGAGTGTACTCATGACCAACACAATTTTAGTTAAGGCAAGCAAAGGCGAAAAGACTCTCGGTGCTTTCGTCAACATCAATGCCCCTGCTTCGGTGGAGATCCTGGCCCTGGCTGGGCTGGACTATGTCATCATCGATACCGAACATGGACACTACGACATCGAGAAGGCCACCGAGCTGATCCTGGCTGCCGAGGCCAGAGGAATTACCGCTATCGCCAGGGTGCGGGCAACAGAACGCCCCGCCATCCTCAAACTGCTGGATGCCGGGGCAAAAGGTCTGCTGATTCCCTATATTAAAACGGTTGCCGAAGCGAAACAGATCGTCTCCTGGGGCAAGTATCGTCCGGTTGGGGATCGGGGCTACGGTTTCACCAGAGCCGCCAGTTACGGACATGGCCAGGATGAAGCCGGTGGGATCATGGAGTTCTTCGCTGCCATGAATGCTAACACCCTGCTGATACCTCAGTGCGAAACTGCGGAGTGCTTGGAAAGCATCGAAGAGATCTTGGCGGTGCCTGGCATCGACGGTATCTTCATCGGACCTTTCGACCTCTCCATCTCCTTAGGTATCGCCGGGCAGTTTGGTCACGAAACAATGCTGGCTGCTTACTCCAGGGTGCTGAAGGCTGCTAAAGACACAGGCAAGCTGTGCTACATTCTGGCTACGACCCCGGAGGATGCCAAGGCGAAACTGGCACAAGGCTTCGACGGTGTGGTCTCATCGGATGTGGGCTTCTTAAAAAGCGGCGCAGCAGAATATGTGCAAGGGATACGGGGCTAGCTGCACTCGCTAATACTTGCGAAGAATACTATGTCTTCCGACATCTGCGAGGATAATAAGGTCATCGCCATTATGATGCCATATTACACGAAGATCCAGGTTAATGCTGCATTCGAACATCCTATCGGTCCCCTGCACCCGTTTAGTACGCAATGAAGGATGCATTGGGTTTTCAGCAAAGAGTTCGAGTTTCTTCAAAATTAAGATTCGCTCTTGTTCAGTTAGATCCAGGAAATGCTTATGGAAACGCTCAGAAAAGCTAAAACGATAAGGCATTATGGTTTCCTTAGTCTTTCAAAAAGTGATTCTAAATTGGTAAAAGCTGCTTGTTCTCCAGAGTTAATCCTACTCTTAAGATCATCGATTTCTTCACTTAGTTCATCAATCAGCTTTTTCGAATATACGGCTACAGGCATGATGGTTATGATTCCGTCATTTTCTGCTATTTCAAGCCGATCGCCTGTGGAGAGATCCAATCGTTTGACAATTTCATTAGGGATTGTGACCTGGGCTTTTGCACGTAACTCAACAATCATGGCAGACCTCCTTCTGTAGTAGGATTTTCGGATTATCCTACTGTAGAATACCATGAATCGAATGGGGATGCAATAACTTAACAACAAGAAGTGCTAACTAGAGCTACCTGCCTGCCAAAACTCTCCGCACCAGCTGCTCTACATAGGTATAATTATCAGGATTGGTTCTGATTATCCCCGCCTGACCGCTGGGCTGGTACAGGACGATTTCGCAGGTCTCAGGTCGGTAAAGAGCTTGGCCAAACGCTGCCCAGGGTATGACGGGCAGGCCGTGTATGACTGTATTGATGTTTTCAGATGCCATATCGATCCCCATCAGGGTAACGCCTGGGGTTCCTATTTTCGTCGCACCAACGGCACCCGCCACGCCGATCCCTGCGATACGCTTCGCTACATCAGGCGGATAGCCTGTGGCGAAGCCCTCCGGTGTAAGCACCCAAAGTGTCCGATCCTTACCCCAGTGCTTACTGTTACCCTTATTCGCCCACATGGCGACAACAATGGCGAACAGGACAAT
>WRDA01000056.1 GCA_009783675.1 Symbiobacteriaceae bacterium
CATCCTTTAAAATCATATCTTTTCCTTATTATACAAAGGAAAGGTCTTTTTTACAAGCTTGGGAGTCTGGGGAGAAGGATTTTCTATCTTCTGTGCGTAATTTTGCCTGTAGCTAACTAAAAAATCAGGAGGGATGCTACTTGGAACCTGAGGTTTTAAAGGAAAAGATTCTTAAGGTGCTGGCTTTTATCAAGGAGCAGGAAGGTGTCAATTACGCAGACTGCAGGGTGAATTTTATCGAGACAGAGAACTATGCTACCGAAAACATGAAAGTGCAAAGCTTAAGCGCCAGTAAGAACCTTGGCTACGGAATCAGGGTGTATGTCGATGGTTCTCTGGGATTTGCAGGTTCTCAGGATTTCGAAAACATGGAGGCAACTGCTCAAATAGCCCTGGAAATTGCCAGAGCAACGCGTCTAACCCAGAAGAATCCGGTCGTACTTTCGGTTAAACCTTTGGTCGTCGATCATTATCAAACCCCTGTTGAGATCGATCCGTTTGCGGTCAGTAAGGAAGAGAAGCTGGCTATTCTGTTTGAAGCGGAACGATTGATGCGGGAAGCAGCTCCGGAGCTTTTCAGGACACATGGGAATCTTTCATTTCGTCGTGAACGCAAGACCTGGGCTGACATCGAAGGGTCTTTCATCACTCAGGATCTGTACGAATGCGGTGGGGGTATAGATGCCGTCGCTGTAACCAGAGGTGAGATGCAGACGCGCAGCTATCCCAACTCTTCCAGGGGAAACTTTGCCACTGCTGGCTTCGAGTTTATCAGGGAGATGGACTTCCCTGGTAATGCTCCTCGTGTGGCCAGAGAAGCGATGGCTCTGCTGGTTGCCGAAGAATGTCCTTCAGGTATCTTCGACCTGGTCATCTCTCCGACTCAGCTGACTCTGCAGATTCATGAGTCCGTAGGGCATCCAGTTGAACTGGATCGCGTTCTCGGCTATGAAGCAGGTTACGCGGGAACATCTTTTCTCGATTCTGTCGAAGCTGGTAAATTCCGTTACGGTTCCGAGCATGTTTCCATCGTCGCTGACGCCACTGCTCCCAGAGGTTTAGGTACCTTCGGCTATGATGATGACGGTATTAAGGCACAGCGTATAGAGGTTATCACCGAAGGAATATTCCATAATTTCATCTCTTCCAGAGATACTGCCGGATCGGCAGGGTTACGCTCCAATGGGACGGCGCGCGCAGACGGCTGGGGACGTATTCCCATCGTGCGCATGACTAATATCAACCTGCTACCGGGTTCATTCACTTTCGATGAGCTGATTGAAGGTGTGGAGAATGGACTCTATCTTGATATCAATCGCAGCTGGTCGATAGATGATCGACGTCTAAACTTCCAGTTCGCAACAGAAATCGCCTACGAAATCAAAAATGGCAAACTTACTGGCAAAATCTACAAAAATCCGATTTACACCGGGATTACTCCCGTATTCTGGGGGTCATGTGACGGAGTAGCCAATGCCGAATACTGGCGTTTCTTTGGCACGCCTAACTGTGGCAAAGGTGAGCCAGGACAAATGGCGCATTGTGGACACGGGTCCGCTCCGGCGCGTTTCCGTAAAGTAAAGGTAGGTGTAGCGGATGTTTAACAAAGCGCAAATATTCGATCTGATCGCCAAAGCGCTTAGTTATACTACCGATCATCAGGCTCAAGTGCAAGTTACCAGCAGCAGCGAAGGACTGAGCCGTATCGCTAACTCCGAAATTCATCAGAATGTCTTCGAGGATCGCACGACACTCACGGTAACTGTCTACACCTCTCACAAGGCTAGTTCCATTTCTACCAATATTCTGGATGATATTAGCATACGAGAAGCCGTGGATCAGGCGATCGCCAACCTTGACCTTCTACCCGATGGCGAAGAGCAACCGCCTTTAGTCTCTGAACCTCAGCAGATGGAGACTCTTCTCTTCAATTCTGAGTTACACTCCTCTTTTTCGGTGCAAGCCAGAGCCAAACTCGTCGCCGAGGGACTGCAAAGTATTACTTCTCCATATACTGCTTACGGTCAGCTGTCTTACCGTGCTCAAGCGACTGGAATGGGAAACTCCAGAGGTATTCGTCGTTATAGCGACGATAATCAGGTACGCTTCTCTCTGCTGGTTGCCGATGACCAGGGTGGAGCAGGGTATGCTTCCATGATGGCAAATTCCCTTTCGGAGGTGGACTTGGAGAGCGTCTTTGCCATAGCTTTGCAAAAGGCTAAGGTGAACCGTAATCCAATTGATCTCGAACCAGGAGCATATACAGTAATCCTTGAGCCTCTCGCCGTGAGCAACCTTCTGGGGATGATGATGCGCTCCTTCAGTGGTGCAGCAGTCCTCGCTAAGCAAAGCTTTTTAACCGATCGCATGGGAGAACATTTCTTCTCAGAGAAGCTGAATGCCTGTGATGACTGGACAAGCCCCTTTTGCCCCGGGATCGCTTTCGATAGTGAGGGCACACCTCGTACCAGGCTAAACCTCATCGAAAATGGTGTGGTTAAAGAGATCGCTTATGACTTGAGTTCCGCAAGCAAGTCAGGAATGCAAAGCACAGGTCATGCTGCTGCTTTTATGGGCAGGCGGGGTTCCTCTCCTCAGAATGTGATAATCTCCGGAGGAGATAAACCGATGGAGCAGATTATAGCCGAGACTGATAAGGCTTTGTTGGTCACTAGATTTCACTATATGAATCCTGTGAACATGCGCCAGGGCATTCTCACAGGTATTACCAGAGATGGTTTCTATCTCATCGAAAACGGACAGATCACTCATGCTGTTCGTAATATGCGTTTCACCGAGAGCATTCTCCTGGCATTGAGTAATATCGAAGAGATATCCAGTGACAGAGAGCGAGTGGGAGCCATGATGGGATCTTCCTATTTGCCTGGCATGAAAATCAGAGACTTTCACTTTACCGGCAGAACGAGCTTCGGCGATACACCGGGAGAGTGAACAACCTCCTGAGTGACATATGAGGGGGAATGATTATGCTGACTAAAGAAAGAATTTACCAGTTAATTGATACAGCCCTTGGCTATGCCTGTGGTTACCAGGCCAAAGTGGAAGTTAGCAACTCCGCGCAGGGTCTCAGTCGTATTGCAAACTCAGAAATCCATCAGAACGTCTTTGAAGAGAAAACAACACTGACTGTTTCCATCTATGCTCCCCAAAAAGTGAGTAGTATAAGTACTAATATCCTTAGTGAGGCTGGTATTGCCGAAGCAGTCAACGAGGCTATAAGCAATTTGGAGTTGTTACCTGATGGGGAACCTCAACCTGCTCTGGTCAGAGAACCCGCTGAAATTGAGACCATCCGTTACAATCAGGAACTGCAGGATAGCTTCGATGTCCGGACACGGGCCCAAATCATCGCTGCAGGTCTGGAGATGATCCCGCAGCCTTATCGTGCGTATGGGCAACTCACCCAGGAGACACTATCCAGAGGCATTGGGAATTCGGAAGGTATCAAACGTTACTCCAAGGCGAACTATGTGATCTTTGAACTCCTTATCTCCGATGATCTTGGTGGTACCGGACGAGGAGTCCAGATTGCACGTATACCAGACGAGATAGACGGTAATGCGCTGTTCAGTCAGGTTCTGACCAAAGCTAAAGCTAACCGTGACCCAGTTGAGTTGGAACCGGGTACTTACACGGTTATACTAGAGCCACAGGCTGTGATGGATCTGACTATGCAAGCTCTTCTCTTCGGTTTTTCCGGAACCATGGTCGCTAATAAAGCGAGCTTTCTCACGGACCTCTTGGGAGAGAAGGTGGTTTCAGACCAGATAAGCTTATATGATGACTGGAGTGATCCATTGGTTGCGGGTGATGCTTTCGATGGGGAAGGCACACCAAGGCAAAAACTTACCTTGATTGAGAAAGGCATTGCCGTTAACCTGGTTCACGATCAGCTATCCGCTTTACGAATGGGAACGACCTCGACGGGACATGCTCTCAACGTATATGGAATGAGCCTGGCGGCTCCAACAAATGTAGTTATGGCAGGAGGGGATAAGACTCTGGCGGAAATCATTTCCACGACAGAGAGAGCCTTGTTGGTCTCCCGTTTCCATTATATGAATGCGGTCAACATGCGCCAGGCCCTGATGACAGGTATCACCAGGGATGGCTTCTTCCTGATCGAAAACGGCAAGGTTTCCAGGGCCGTGAGCAACATGCGCTTTACGGAGAGCCTCGTCATGGCATTGAATAAAATTATTGCCATTTCATCAGACCGGGTAAACTTCGCAGAGATATTTGGAGCGATGTCCTTACCTGCTCTGGTGATCGCCGACTTTCATTTTACGGGAAAAACCAGTTTTAAGGACGCCAAGGGAGTATAATCCGGTTAGTCTATTCAGCAGTTTAAACACCTCCGCCTGTCTGATATTCTCAGGTGGAGGTGTTGTTGTGGTTGTTAGTATCATATTGTTTTCACGTTTTTCCAAGGTTTAATGAACCATTCACTCAGATGCGACAATAATCTTATGAGTGGCAGATCAGGGAGGTTGATTGATGAGTCTTGCCGAGTTCGAACTCCTTATTGAGAGACACGAAAAAGACATCTTCTCCTTTTGCTGCTATCTCACCATGGATAGGAAACTAGCTGAAGAGCTGTATCAGGAAACAGTATTGCATGCATTTATATCCAGAGGGAAGTTGGAAAGCACAGGTAACCCTGTATCATATCTTCTGTCCATAGCGGTTGGAAAATGGCGGAACACAAGACATAAGGCAAGTCGACGCCAACGGATAGCACCAGAAGTTTCCCTGGAGAGCGATCAATCAGATGCGATTCAGATGCCTGACGCTGAGGATCCGGCGGAGATGCTGATCCGTAATGAAGATAGATTGAAGATAGAAGCGGCGGTCTCCTCCCTGGATGAAATGTTCAGATTACCTGTCCTACTATATTACTTTTCGGACTACTCGATCGCAGAGGTTGGCGAAATACTCCATATTCCGCCTGGAACTGTAAAGAGCAGATTATATAAAGCCAGGAGTATACTGGCTGAGCGTTTGCGCAGGGAGGGCATAACCGGATGAGCGAGCAGAGATCTGAGGCTGAGGAGATTGCAGATTATACGTGGTTGGACACTCCCCTGCGTAATCATTATGCACAGCGAGTTATACCACCCATCATCCTTAGGGATAGTCTACACAAGGAAATACAACGGCAAGCTCTGGAGCAGGAAACTCTGAAAACCTGGATTGTGATTCTGGGAAACACCCTGGCAAGTACGCTTTTACTCACTGTTCTATGGATTCTCCTGGGAACCAACCTGTTGGTATGGACATTTGCTCTCTTTTCAGCTCTGTCTGTGCTTAGCAGTATGATTATTGCTCTCTTGGTACCATCACATTTGATTAAAGGAGGTCACCATCATGCCGTTGTTCGTAATTAGCAGCCTGGCTCTAGCCTCGATTCTGGGCCTATTGATTGCTATCGCTGGTATTGCACTTTATGTAGCCATGGTTATCTGGGTATATCGAGATGCCAGGGCACGTACAAACAACCCGATAATCTGGACACTCATTGTCTTACTGGTGCCGAACTATCTGGGCTTGATCATCTATGTGCTGATTGGTCGCAGGCAGGGATCGATGTATCTGTGAGGCGACAGCCTGGATGAGGAGGTCAGACTATGATCATACCACCCGCAGTTGCTTCTCTACTAATGCGCATATTACTCCTTCTGATAAGCACCCTTTGTTTCTTCATCTTCCTTGGCCTTTGGACCTATTATGATGCTCAGGAACGCACTGACAATCCCAAATTATGGACGCTTATCGTTTTGGCTGTGCCTAGTTTTTTAGGGTTGATTATCTATCTCCTGGTTGGTAGGGATAAAGATGGCTACAGCAGCGGCAGATTCTACAAGGCAGTAATAACCTTCGCTGTTTGCGCAGGATTGAGCCTGGTGATGGTCGTTGGCAGCGCTGTCAGTCTGGCCTCAACCAGTGGAGAAAACTTACCTATATTAGCAGGTTCACTGTTGTCAATGGAGAATAATCTGAGTAGTAGTTGGACTCGGTCGTTTCGGACGTCTAACGAGGAACGCTCCAGAAATTTGAAATTGAATGCCGTTGAGATTGCAGCCTTTCATGTTAACAGCAGTAACACCGATGGTATGATGTTCCTGCACATCACACAAGAATCCAACGAAATACTCATCGACATTTCTGGTCAGTTTAACGCTGGAGTGGACTTGTCTGATTTTCATCCAGGTAGCATCAAGCTGACTTTGATAACTCAACAAGCTAAAAACGGTAATATCATTATCACATGGAGGTAGTTTGTGAAAGAACGACTGCAAAAGATCCTAGCTGCAGCGGGAGTGGCTTCCAGACGCGAGGCTGAAGAGCTTATCCGTGCCGGCGTGGTCAGCGTCAACGGGACCAGGGTTTCTATTATGGGTTACAAAGCAGATCCGGTTCGGGATGTCATCATGGTGCGAGGGCAGAAAATAACCAGCGATCCTTTGCGAACCATCATGCTCAACAAACCTCGAGGTGTAGTGACGACCATGGACGATCCCGAAGGGCGTTCTTCAGTTGCCGATTTGATCGCTGACGAGCCTGCTCGTCTATTTCCCGTGGGGCGTCTTGATCGTCGCAGCGAAGGGCTGTTGCTTATGACTAATGACGGGGAGCTGGCTCAGTTACTGACCCACCCCAAATACGGCGTAGCCAAGGTATACCATGTGGAGACCAGTCGAGAAGTTACTGTTGATGACCAGGTAAAACTGGCCAAAGGCATAATGTTGGACGATGGTCCCACCTTGCCAATTGCTATTGAGCCATTGCCTCTCAAGATGGGTATCTGGTACAAGATTATTATTTCCGAGGGACGTAATCGCCAAATAAGGCGTATGTTTGAAACTTTGGGTTACTATGTGGCACGTCTGCGCCGAGTCCAAGTCGGCAGTCTGCGTCTGGGAGATTTGAAACCTGGAGAAAAAAGGGTTTTAACAAGGTTCGAGCTGGAACGATTACGCCGATCAGCTCTGGGTAAAGTGAAGGGAGGAGTACCTGGTGACTCTTCTGTGTCAACCAGCGAAGGTGATCGTCGTCGGAGCCGGAGCAGCCGGAATGATGGCAGCCTGGAGCGCCGCATCCTCGGGAGCTCTCGTCACGCTGATCGAAGGAAACGGCAGCCCGGGAAGAAAGCTCAGATTAACAGGTAAGGGCAGGTGTAACCTTACCAACGACTGTGATATTCATCAGCTGGTAGCTAATATGCCCGGAAACGGGCGTTTTCTATACAGCGCTTTTTCTCGTTTTGACAGTAAGGCTTGTCAAAAGTTTTTCGCGGATGCTGGCTTAACGATGAAGGTAGAACGCGGTATGAGGGTTTTTCCTGCCTCTGATAAAGCAGAGGATGTTGTTAATGTCTTGTTTGACGCTGTAAAAAAAGAAGGCGTCGGAGTTATCATGGGAAAACGTGTAAGCGATTTGATCATATGTGAAGATGAATCAGGGGTTAAATCAATTACCGGTGTCAGATTAGGAGACAGGCAAATTATGGCTGACGCAGTGATCATCGCCACCGGAGGAGCATCATATCCTCTGACCGGCTCCGATGGTTCCGGATATGCACTGGCACGTGAAGCAGGACATAGTATAGTTTTGCCCAGAGGTGCCCTGGTTCCGTTGGAGACTGTCGAAAATTGGCCCAGAGAGCTTCAGGGGTTATCTTTACGCAATATAAACCTTGGACTGTACAAAGATGGGAAGCTGTTATCCGAAGAGTTTGGTGAAATGCTCTTTACTCATTTTGGTGTTTCTGGTCCGGTTGTGTTGACGCTCAGCCGTTTACTACTGGACGGCAAGGGTGAATATAGCCTGCGCCTCAACTTAAAACCAGCCTTGACAGTAGAGCAGCTGGATCTAAGGCTGCAGAGAGATTTCCATAAAGCCATCAACAAGCAATATAAAAACTGCCTGACCGATCTTCTGCCTCGTAAACTGATACCTATCATAGTCAGACTAAGTGGCATTGAAGAAGATAAGCCTGTGCACTCGATAACTCGCGTAGAAAGACTGCATCTTTGCGGCCTACTGACCAACCTGGAAATGACTGTGTCTCAAAGCAGGCCTATAGCAGAAGCCATCGTCACGGCAGGGGGAGTTAACCTCAAAGAGGTCGACCCTAAGACGATGGCTTCGAAAGTATGTCGTGATCTGTA
>WRDA01000057.1 GCA_009783675.1 Symbiobacteriaceae bacterium
CGGTGTGCATTCATCAACCCATTAGCCAGGACCATCGAGGCTATACCCCTTCCGGTCAGGATGTTGGCGTCGCTCCCTCCCCCGGTCGGTACCAGTTTCGGTTGTCGTCCGATTTTATGAGAAGCAGCCTGTGCCAGTTTCACGATCATTGCCGACTCATCCAGACAATAGCTGGGATAGCTCTCCTCCACTGTCACTTCGACAGCGGCACCATGAGTATCAGCAGCTTCCTGACATGCCTTGACCATTTTATCCACTTGGTCTGTTAGCTTTGCTCCCTGTAAACTCCTGGCTTCACAGCGAATCTCGACTCTGTCCGGAACAATATTAGTCGCCGAACCTCCATTGATGATGCCTACATTCGCTGTAGTTTCCTGGTCTATGCGCCCCAGTTCCATCCTGGTCAATGCATGAGCAGCAACTACAATGGCATTGAGGCCTTTTTCAGGTTCGAGACCCGCATGAGCCGCTCTACCGTTGAAAACAACTGTAATTTTAGCTTGGCTGGGAGCCTGGACGACCAAGTTACCAACTTCCCCGCCACCATCGAGAAAAAAGGCGTAATCGGCCTGTGAGCGGGTTGCATCGAAGTTTTTAGCCCCGAAGAGACCACCCTCTTCACTGACAGTAAAGAGAATCTCCAAAGGAGCATGAGGTAACTTCTCCTCCTGCAAGCAGCGTAGGGCTTCCAGAATCTGAACAACCCCAGCCAGGTCATCAGCAGCCAGGATGGTCGTACCGTCAGATATTACCCGGTCTATGAGGACTTGAGGCTTAATACCAAATCCAGGAAAGACACGATCCATATGAGCACAGAACATGACAGTCGGCCCTGGCAGATTGCCAGGAATTTTTAGAAACAGGTTTCCTGTATTACCCCCTATTGCCTCACCAGCCTGGTCTTCGTCCGGGGCATAACCCATCTGAGTCAGTTTATCGACTAAAGCATCGGCGATCAGTCGCTCCTGTCTTGGAGCACTATCGATCCTGACCAGTGTAAGAAACTCCTCAAGCATCCTCTCCAGGTTAACCATAGTGACACATCCTTTCTATGCAACCCATTTCGCTGATAAATCAATCATCTCCTGCTCTGCCAGACGCTCCAATGCTCTGCAGGCTCTCCTACAGGAGACTTAAAAAAGGTTTACTTATAATCTGTCAGTGCAGATACTGGTTCACTGAGATTTCGTCCTGCCATTGCTGAATGGAAAGCATTTGTTGCATACGCAATTCCTGGTGCAACCTCTCACTAATCGCCTGCCCTTGGAGATACCCTGTGAGATCCGAACCCCGCAGATCGATATCCTGAAGATAGAGGGGGATTCTACGCCAGGCTTCATCCAGAAGCTCTCTTTCTGCAGAGGATGCAGCCAGGTGTTCCTCCAGCCTCTCTGGTGACTTACCATAGCAATCTGCTTCCAGAAGCAAAGCCAGATTTTCCATAGCTAACCTCAACTCAGCCTTATTGCGCCAATTACTTGCTAAATGGATCAAAAAACTGGCTGCCGATTCGGGGTCTCGGATGCCTCTGGTCGTATGTCCTCGAATATAACTCTGAACCTCATGAGTTAGGCGATGGCTTAGTTTAAGCCTCTCAGCAGCCTGCAGGAAGAGTTGACAACTCTTCGTCTCATGAGCAGAATCAGCAACCCCCTTCCCTGCATCGTGAAAAGCGGCAGCCCAGGCCAGAGCCTGATTATGAGGGGCCAGCCTGCTGACCTTTTCAACCACCATCAGGGTATGCTCCCAGGCATCAAGATGGTGATGTGAGTTTAGCTGTCCCTGCCCTGGGAGATGCTGCAGTTCCGGAAGTGTAAAGGCCAATAAACCATACTTTAAATATAGTCTCAAACCATCCGCCAGTACCCCATGCTCAATCAACTTAGCGATTTCCTGATTGATGCGTTCCACCGGCAGAGAAAAGAGTTTTTCAGCTGATGCACATATCGCTTCCGCGGTCTGCCTCTCGATACTCAAACCCAGGCGTACTGCAAAGTTAATCCCCCGCAGTAAACGCAAAGGATCTTCGCTAAAGCGCTGATATGGATCACCGACTGAACGGAGCAATCCCCTGGCTAAATCCTCTCTACCTCCAAAAGGATCAATGATCTCACCCCTGGCAGTCATTGCTATAGCATTGATAGTGAAATCGCGTCGTGCTGCGTCTTCTGCGAAGCATGGGGCCTGCCATACTTCAGGTTTACCAGGAAGAGTGTATCTTTCACCCCGGAAAGTTGCCAGTTCGATGCCATCGATTCTCAGTACTTGAAATCTCTTCCCTGTTAACTCAATATGAGCCTCAGAAAATAATGCCTGCGATACTTCCGGTGATGCATTCGTCGCTAAATCGGCGTCTCGAGATGGCAATCCCAGTAAATAATCACGAACAAAGCCTCCAACATACAGAGCCTGATAACCCTGAGATTCCAAGCGTTGTATGATCATGGCGGCAGACAGCGGCATGCTTACATCACCTGCCATTTAATGCTAGTTAAATACAGGAAGGACAATCAGCTCTTCTTCCAGAACGAACTAATACCAAACTTTTAGGAGGGGTAAAGTGGCGTTAAATACAGCAACCTTTGCCGGGGGGTGCTTTTGGTGCATGGTCATGCCCTTCGACTGTTATGATGGTGTCCTCTGTGTAACCTCCGGATATTGCGGAGGAACAGAGGAGAACCCTTCGTATGATGAGGTGAAATCCGGGCGAACAGGTCACCTGGAAGCAGTGAGCATCGTTTATGATGAGGATATAATACCGTACAGCCAGTTGCTGGAGATTTATTGGCAACAGATTGATCCTACTGACGATGGAGGTCAGTTTGGTGATCGTGGCAAATCCTATCGCACAGCTGTTTTTTATCATGACATGATGCAAAGAGAAACTGCGTTAGCCTCCCTGGAAAGCCTTACTCATTCCGGAAGATTTTCCAAACCAATCGTAACGCAGATTCTTCCTGCCACCAGGTTCTATCCTGCTGAAGAGAAACACCAGGACTATGCCAGGTTGCAACCCGAAAGCTATGAAGCTGACAGTGCTGTTCAGGAACGCAAGGCATATCTTAAACGCACCTGGTACTCTTAGGCTAACAAGGCTCTGTCTTTAGCCCATTGTCTGAGGATTTCCACTTGCTCACGCATTGTCCTGGCTAAGGGGACAGTCTGCTGAATGCAGGTTTCTAGATCTCTCTGCTCCAAAGAGCGATTGTCGTCAAATGCATCCAACATCGCCGAGATGACCACTTGTTCCAGTTCCGAACCGCTGTAACCATCGGTCATTTCTCCAAGGGCCGGCAAATTGAACTCCGCTGGGTCCTTACGCCTCTTTCTTAAATGAATCCGTATTATCTCCTCTCTCTCAGAGAGGCTGGGAAGCTCTACAAAAAATATTTCGTCAAAACGACCTTTACGCAGCAACTCAGGAGGCAATCTCTCGATAGCATTAGCAGTGGCGAAGACGAACACTGCTTCCTGCTTCTCCTGCATCCAGGTGAGAAAGGTACCAAATACTCTGGAGGATACTCCGGAGTCCCCGCTGCTTCCCGTTCCGGCGAAACCTTTTTCTATCTCATCGACCCAGAGAATGCAGGGAGCAATCGCTTCGGCGGTTGCTATCGCTTTGCGCATGTTCTCCTCTGACGATCCTACCAGTCCAGCATAAATGCGCCCCATATCCAGACGCAGAAGCGGTAACTGCCATAATGATGACGCCGCTTTAGCACAGAGGCTTTTTCCACATCCCGGCATCCCGGTAACCAGAACTCCCTTGGGAGCTGGCAAGCCAAACTCCTTGGCTTCTTCCGTAAAGGAACGTGAACGTTTACGTAACCACTCCTTTAGAACTTCCAGTCCTCCAACCGAATCCATGCCGACATCCACCGGGAAGTACTCCAGGATTCCCGTCTTGCGAATGATCTGCCGCTTTTCCTCCAAAACCAGTTCGATATCTGATGCCGAGAGAATCCCGTCGGTGACTACGGCTTTGGCGAAGGAGTTCTCAACCTCTTCCAGGGTAAGACCCTGACAAGCCTTAATGAGTCTTTCCTTCTCCGACTCATTCAAGTCCACCCGATACCCTTTTTCATCCTGACGAGCGATGACCAGATTTAAGACGGCTTCGATTTCATGATAATCTGGTAGTTCAAAGTCAAACACTGTAATTAGTTTTTGTAACTCCAGCGGAATCTTAAGCAGAGGCGAAACGATGAGAATTGTCTTAAACTCGGTACGCATCTTCATGGTGAGGTTCTTTAATCGCCGGACTGTTACAGGATGATTCTCCAGAAAAGGATGCAAATCGAAGAAGCAAAAGACCGCTGGTTGAGGATAGCGTTCGACAAAATCCAGGGCAGCCATTGGCTCCAGCG
Source organism: Symbiobacteriaceae bacterium (assembly GCA_009783675.1). Lineage (GTDB taxonomy): Bacteria > Bacillota > JAAYKD01 > JAAYKD01 > WRDA01 > WRDA01. The sequence goes on from WRDA01000057.1 coordinate 4,368, forward strand.
TCCCTGGCACCATGTCGAAGCCCAGGCGTTTGATACCTGAAGCTATATTCCAGGTATAGACTGTCTTCTGAATGACACTCTCTCTGGATATCTCAGCGAGGAGTTCGATAATCCGCGATTCCTCCCATGATGGCAGATAGAGTAAAGGATAGCGAGCTTTCAGCAATACTTCAAGCCTCTCCCTGTTCGTATTACGAGGTTGATTCATCGATTCACTCCTTAATGGTTCTATGCTCAGCGAGAGCAGGAATCACTCAATCGTGTCTTGAAGTATACCATATAAGACAAGAATGTAAAGGGAGGTATGCAGGTATGCCGTTAATCACAGTTAAAATGTGGCCCGGGCGTTCTGAAGAACAAAAAAAAGCAGCTGCGGAAGCAATTTTGCAAGCTGCTGTTCAAGCGATGGGAACTCCATCAACTGCTTTCACCATCATCATCGAAGATATCCCCAAAGAAGAATGGGAAGAAACGGTGGTTAAACCTGAGATTGACCCTAAGGAGGAACTCGTTTACATCCGCCAGGGGGTCAGTGTCAAGAGTGCCTAGGAGACAAACATGAATTACCTTCATCCTGAATGATGATAGGTATACAGGCTATCACCGCAACTCATTTGCAGCCTGGACCATGGCCATGACTTCACGTTGGGAAGGGTTTACCAGCAAAATGTCTGCTCCCCGATCTATGGCACAAGCAGCAAAGTATGCATTGCTGCGACCATGTAGCGGGCGACTGCGACTCACTGCAGAGACCGAAACCATAAGCGGGAACGAGGTTTCCCGCTTTAATAATGCAATGCTCTGTAAGCTCTCCTCCAGAAGCAATGGAGCACCCTGAGCGGAGATAGTCTCTGCACAGAGGACCAGGTCTCTCTCCCGGAGTCCTGAAGCAAGGGCTTCATCTACTAACTCCCATAGAGCAGCCAACAATGATTCTTTGCGATAATCAGGGAGTTTGGCCGGACTAAGAACGACCATCGCCAGATGATTCCTGCACATCTCAAACAGTCTTTGCCTGACTGACTTATCTCTCTGCCTACACAGAACCAAGGGTCTACCTGGAAGTTGTGGCAGAATCCATCGCAGGTGATCCACTTCCCTTATCTCCAGATATAGGGGGTAATCAACCAGAGTAGAGTAGAGAGGTAATAACCAGGACCAACATTTTTTAGCATCCAATCCTCTGGCTTCACTGCTTAAGCTAAGGATGTCAGATCCACTGCCAATCTGTTCCAGTATCCAGGCGCTGAGCTCTTCTTCCTGCTGGTCTTGCATCATCCTTCGGACGACTGGGCGCAAACCAGGATTGAGTAACTCACCAATGCAAACCACATTTCCTTCTCCCAGGGGGACGAAGCGTCCTCCACTGGCAATAAAGGGTTTTCCTTTTTCGGCACCTGTATCAGTGAGCTGTTTCTTCCCTTCAGGCGATGAATCCGGCGATTCTGCCAGTTTGACCATAGACATGGCGAGATCCTGTTCATATTGAGAAAGATGCAGGAAAGACTCCACAAGGACAGAACAGCGTACCTTAAAAGCCGCCATTAAGGCGGCTTTTAAGGTACGCACCGAAGTGAAACCCTGTAGAAGTACCGAACCACCTGACCCCACTCGGCTCAGTTGTTCAAAATAGTATGCTTCCTCACGGAGGAATGCTTCCGCTTCTCCATACAGACCGAGATACTCATGTTGCTGCAGGATAAGAGGTCTTTCGGAATCAAACTGCCTAAGGGATTGTTCCACGTTATTACTTTACTTTAGAAGGTTGCACCCCTGGAGGAATGGGGCAAATATACCCTGCAGGACCAATGCGCTCCTGCAACTCCTCGCAGGCTTTGGCCAGTAACTCGGGTTGCAATAGTAGATCCAGTCCGGTAGCTGCCATGGCTTTTGCTGCATATAACATAGCCTCATATGCCTGCTTCTCCTTACCCTGAGCGACCTGTTGCCAGGAATGACCAGGAGTGCTCAGAGCCCAGCATGCCGTGTTGCATTGCACCGTAGGGACTAACCAAGACACATCGGATACATCGGTTGACCCATGCATGGTTCGTTCATGAGACGCAAGGGGCATGACGAAAGTATGGATCGGACCCTTATCCAACTCAGCTGAAAGACGTCTGCCTTCGGGACCGCCATAAGTCTCCTGTAATCCTCTCAGCTTGTTCGCGAGTTCGGCGTCATTGAGTGTCTCGCGAATTTCAGACGCGAAAGCGACGCTTGCCTCATTTGGCTGGGGAGCACCTATGCTGCAGAGGTTCTGATACATTAACTCTTCGAGGATCGTGTTAGGTATCAGATTGGAACAGGCCTTATCCACCTGAAACTCCATCTGAGTTTGTGTCATCAGTGCTGCACCTCTGGCTATATCCACAACCCGTTCGAAGAGTTCTTTAACCTGATCATTTTTCGGCGCCCTGATCAAATAGAGTTGCTCGGCGAAGGGTTGTACTACATTAGGGCTCTTCCCACCACCATCGATCATCGCGTAGTGCACTCTGGCATCAGGGATCATATGCTCGCGCATGTAATTGACCCCGACGTTCATAAGCTCTATAGCATCTAAAGCACTGCGACCGAGATGAGGAGATCCTCCGGCATGAGAAGCTTTGCCGATGAAGCGAAAATAGACCTGAATATTTGCCAGGCTTGAACCTGACGAAACTGCATTAGTATCTCCTGAATGCCAGGTTATGGCTGCATCCAATCCCTTAAAAACTCCCTCGCGCGCCATGAATGCCTTACCAGACCCACCTTCTTCTCCTGGACAGCCATAGTACTTGACCGTGCCACTGATGGCGCTTTGTTGCAGATAATCCTTAAGGGCAATAGCAGCTGCGGCGGCTCCCACTCCCAGCAGGTGGTGCCCGCAACCGTGACCACAAGCACCGGGAACAATTGCCTGACGCTGAGCCAGAGAAGCGACCTGACTCAGACCTGCCAGAGCATCAAATTCTCCCAGAAACCCAATGACCGGTTTCCCTTCTCCGAAAGAAGCAACGAAAGCATTGGGGACCTCCCCAATCTCTGTCAGATTGAATCCCTCATCTGTCAATAATTGAATCAATGCCCTGGAGGAGTTTTCTTCCTCGTAGCGAAGCTCGGCAAAACCCCATATGGCATCGCTGGTCTGCGTATACCTTGCGACTCTGCTGTTGATGCTCTGATAGAGAAGATCCTTGCTCATGGATTACACCCCTTCTTTATTTACGTTACAGTGTTAAATAACCTTTACAGTATCCCAGCGCAGAGTACGATAACGCCAAATCGCCAGAACCAGTCGTACAAAAAGATCGACGATCATTGCATACCAGACCCCCTGGACACCCAGACCGAGACCCCAAGATGCTCCAAACACGAAAGAGAGAGGAATACGCAACGCCCACATACCCACTCCGGCTATGACCATAGGCGCTTGAATGTCCCCGGCGCTACGCAAGGTACCGCCTATGATTCCTGTCACCAGAGAAGCAATCTGGGTGAAGGACATCAGCCAAAGATACTCTGCACCAAGGACGATCACTTCTCGCTGGTCGGTCAGGAGCGTCATCAGATGGATATTAAAAAAGAAGAGCAACAGAGAGGTAAACCCGGATACCAGAACTCCCCATTTTAGGATTTCCTTAAAATAACGTTTACCCAAGCCTGGATTCTGAGCACCCAAACTATGTCCTATAAGTGTGGTTGCTGCAATACCGAATCCTGCACCAGGCATGTATGAGATGCTCTCTGCCTGTAATCCAAGGTTATGTGCTGCCAAGGAAACCGTACCAAATGTGACGATTAAGCCCATCATTACCATTGTGGCCATCTGC
>WRDA01000058.1 GCA_009783675.1 Symbiobacteriaceae bacterium
ACAACAATCCTGATGCTAAAACGCTCTTTCTGATCAACCCCACCTATTATGGTATGGTTTCAGATCTCAGGCGCATCGTCGAGATTTGCCATGAGCGAGGCTTACTGGTTCTGGTGGATGAAGCCCATGGGGGTCATTTCCATTTTCATCAGGATATGCCTCTATCAGCCATGACTGCAGGAGCTGATATCGCTGCCATCAGCACCCATAAACTCACTGGCTCCCTGACTCAATCCTCTCTTCTGGTCATGAAAGATAATGATAGCCTGAAACCATCCAGAGTCCGTTCGGTATTAAATCTTTTGCAAACTACCAGTCCATCATATATCCTGATGGCTTCACTGGATACTGCTCGCAGGGAAATGGCAGTTCATGGTGAACAGCTGATCAGCAACCTACTGAATCTGTCTGCAGAGTTACGTAGAGAGCTGGAAGTCATTCAGGGACTGTATGCCTTCGGGCCTGACCTAGTAGGTAAACCGGGTTGCTATGATTTCGATTCATCCAAACTATCCCTGTGTGCCAGAGGGCTCGGTATCTCGGGATACGAATTTGAGCGGATTTTACGTCAGGAGTGCAATCTGCAGATAGAACTGTCTGATTTTTACAATGTACTGGCAGTTATGGCCATCGGAGATACCCGGGACCTTGTTGCGAAGCTTAAGGAAGCCTGCTGTTATGTAGCTGAAAAGTACAACCGCCACACCTTACACAATGCTAAAGGAAATATGCCAGCAATTCCTGAGCTTGTAGTTTCTCCCCGTTTCGCTTATTACAGCGAGACTGTAGCCATTCCCTTTGAAGAGTCCGAGGGTGAGGTGAGTGCGGAACTGATCATGGCATACCCTCCAGGGATTCCTATCATTTGCCCTGGAGAGCGACTTACCTGGGAGATCATCCGTTACATACAAGCCATGCGGGAAGCCGGCTTAAACATCCAGGGGACGGAGGATCCCGAAGTGCATACGATTAAGGTTTTACGACGCAACCTTACCAGTGTTTACAGTAAAGGATCCCGGGTGATTCTGACACCTCAGAATGTCTAAAGGCAAAAGGATAAAAGGATTTATCAGGCAGGAATAAGGACGGGATAAGCTGAACTAAGCAAAGGAAATATGGATTGCTTCTTTTTATAGCGACTATCGCAGAAAGGACGTGGGCGATATGCTCATTCGCAACTGTGCAGGAGGCGTCGTTTTTAATGGTGACAAGGTACTCCTGCTAAAAAACGAAAAAGCGGAGTGGGTTCTTCCAAAGGGTGTCATCCGTCCCGGTGCTGTAGCTCAGGATACAGCCCTGCAACGGGTTCAGCTTGAAGCAGGAGTCGATGCGAATATCATCGATACTGCAGGACAAACCAGTTACGAGTTCTTTTCAGTTTCCAGACAAAGACCGGTATGTAACAGAATCACCTGGTACCTGATGAAAGCAGAAGATGCAGTAGCCACGATCAACCTGGAAGAGGGATTTACTGAGGGAGGTTTCTTCCAGCTTGACGAAGCGTTGGAGATGATTACCTACAGCCAGGACAAGTCCTTAGTTGCATTAGCTTACCGCAAACTTACACCATAGGAAATAACAGCCGTTACAACTTATGTTGTAACGGCTTGATGATTCAACCAGTTTGGCCAATGCTCAACGGACGCCTTCTCCGGGGGGCAAGATCAGGTGACCTTCACCATGAAAAGAAGAGAGTTTACCACTCTTCTGCCATTGTCCGAAATCCAGATAGGGGACCTCATACTCATGAAAATCGACTGGCTGTCCGCTAAGAGAAATGCTGACTCCGGTGTAGAAAGGAATCATCCGTCCCGACACGGCCTGTAAATCGATCTGTGTGCTCAGGCTTCGGCAGAGGCTGACAAAAGAGGAAATGTAACCCCTTTCACCATAGAGGCAATCGAGGTAGAGCATCTCGTGTCTTTGCCCCTGCACTATACGAACAATAGCTCTGGCGACCAGGTTGCTGTCTTCGGAAATACTTGGATCGATCATCTCCATCAGAGCCATATTTGGATCCATCAAGTTAGCCCAGAGGCGGTGACTCATCTCGTGGGTATCATCCTGAACAGGGTTCTGGCAACTGGTCCAATGAGGCGAGCGTGAGGACATGGTGACAATACTGTAGGGATCAATGGCGATTCGCATGTCTAAAGCGGTCTTGGCACCTCTTTGGTTATACCTGGTGATGACCTGAGGGAATTCGGAGAATATCTGACGCAGAAAGGTATCGATACCATCGGATTTAGGAAGGCGTTTGCCGGACTTCTCACAGTAATTATGCAAACGTTCAGCTTTAAAAGAGCCGGAGTTAAACTCATCGAGATCGGTTTGAGCCAAGAAACGACCCGTAGCTAAGCCGGAGTACCCCGTGCTGCGTAAGGCCGTGGTATACCACCAAACGGGCAGATACTGAGTTGCCCTGGATCTTCTATTATAGTTGAGCACTTCTGTTGGTTCATGTATGAACAAGATATTAAGCATATTGCCAATTTTGGGAGAGGAAACCTGCTTGCGGGCATCATGAGTCCAGCTATCCCTTGCTTGTTTAAACTTCCTTTCGGCTACTTTACCCTCCATCATCTCTGCCCAGGTGACCTGCTGCAGGAGACAACGCAACCATGGCAGGCGCTTTGCATCGCTGGAGTTAAGGACTCCTTCGGTCCACCAGAAAGGCAGTAGAGGATCTGGTGCCACATGATATCCGGCGATCTGTTGCAGAAGCGGATGGCGAATCTGATAGGGGGGGATCGCAACGGGGCAGCAGGGACGTTGAACCCTAGCGAAGAATCTTTGGGTACCGGCTATGCTTTCGGTGAGAGAAAAAGTCTCAGCAATTCCAGAATCCAGCGGAGAAATCTCCACTTCCAACGGGCTTTGATCCGGAACAGGAAAGGCGGACATTGATCACACTCCTCAGGATAGTACGCGTGGGATATGGAAGTTCCCCACCAAGCTTGGCTTATAAGTATCCAGGATACGTAACACCCAGGCGATACAAGAATCGAAAGCATAGAGGTCGAGCATTTCCTTTGCCGTATGGGGAAAGAAATAAGCTGTACTCAGGTTCAGACATGGAATGCGATTACGCCGGACCAAAAAATAGGTATCGGAAAACGATCCGGCTACTTCTCTCATCTCGCGAATATTTACGGCCTTGCCCGCCTGATGCACATGCTGGATAAAAGATCGTGGAGCCAGGTTGAGTCCTTCGATACGGGTCACTATATCACCGGTGTTACGGCGATCAAGGACTAAGCCACAGCGAACATCCTGTAGGAATGATTTGTCGACATCGTAGACACCTTCACCTCCGATTTCCTCACGAGTAGTGAAGAGGACTCTGAGGTTCAGAGGGCCGTCATAGTGTTCCAATACAGAGAGAATTATCTCTATACCCGCACGATCATCCCCACCAAGGACGGCCGGTCTCACGCCGGCACGTTCAGGCTCCCGCGGCAGTTTATTCTGGTCGAGTTTAAGATAGCCATCTTCGACGAAGATGGTGCGCTCAATTTCCGGGAAGAAAACTGTATCCATGTGGCTGCAGAGTAAGATGGTATCGGCATCAGCATCTCCCGGGCGTTCTCCGAACAGATTGCCTTCTTTATCCTGACGTATATCGATGCAAAGCTTTTCCAATAATGGCTTGAGGTAATGCACGACTGGCTCCTCCATCCGTGAAGGAGCATATATCGAGACGAGATCGAACAGTCTCTGCAGATTGAAGCGAGCGTATGGATTGATGTAGCCCTTGATTGTGAGTTCCATGTCGCACTCCTTTAGATCATAGTGCATTGTGCTGTATTATAGCAGCATTTTTCAGCGAGGTAAAGCAGTAAGGCGCTCGAGGGTGCAATTTAGTGAAGAGCGGGTTCTCTGCTCGATATAAGGGGTTGTAGAGATATTAAGCCAAGTAAACCATCGTTTCTGATCAATACTCTTATTCTTACCCTGGCTGGGGGACTGGCCCGGGTTCTTGGTGCTGTCTACCGCATCTTTCTCTCCCGTTGGATTGGTGATGACGGTATAGGGCTGTTTCAAATGGCTTATGATCTATCCTTTGTCTTCATGACGGTCGCTATCAGCGGCTTACCTTTGGCTATTTCCAAACTGGTATCTGAACTAAATGAAGAACATGACGATCATGGGATCACACAGGTGCTGAAAGTAACTCTGATTGCTTCAGCCTGCCTGGGACTGTTGATCTCTGTCGTGCTCTTCCTGGTGGCACCTGCCCTTACGAGTTATAGCCTTAAGGATCCTCGTGCTCTGCTATCCCTGAGGTATATGGCACCTGCTTTGTTTTTTATTTTCATGATGGCGCCTCTAAGGGGTTATTTTCAAGGATTGCAACTCATGATACCACGTGCGCTTTCAGACACCATTGAACAGATTGCGAGAGTCCTGGCAATTATAGTCCTCGTTCTTTGGTGGCGTTCAGGAGGAATCGAGTTCGCTGCAGCAGGCGCAGCCCTCGGGATTAGTATGGGTGCAGCCGTAGCCTTTGCTTACCTGATTTGGTCGTATCTCCGTCATAGAGATAGACCGGATAGTATTCCTGCTAACCAGCAAAGCAATGTGGAGATTCTTCTTCGTGTTACCAGGCTGGCATTTCCCATCATTATGGGTAGTTTGATCTGGCCCCTGATGAGATTCGCAGACACTCTTATCATCCATAGCCGTCTGATGACAGCAGGCTTGTCCGCGAACAGGGCGACAGAACTGTTTGGGCAGTTCTCCGGGCAGGCAGGTCCCGTTATTAATCTGCCGAGTATCCTTACCGTTGCTCTGGCAGCCAGTTTAGTACCTTCTATTTCAGCCTCAGTGCGACGCGAGAATTTCCCGCTCCTGCAAAGCCAGACGAATCTAGCCTTGAAAATAAGCCTGATTATCGGCCTTCCGGCTACTGTCGGTCTCTTTTTGCTTGGCACTCCAGTCGCAACACTGCTCTATGGTAATCCTGAAGCAGGAGCGGTGATTGCTGCCTATGCCTGGACCATACTCTTCCTGTTACTATACCAGACGAGTACAGCAATTTTGCAAGGAGCCGGGGTTCTTATCCTGCCAGTAGTTTCCATGGTGCTTGGAGTAATCACCAAAGCTGGTTTGACCTGGTGGCTATGCGCTCTGCCTACGATCCATGTTCTGGGAGCAGGCTGGGGAACTGCGATTGGCATCTGCCTGACCACGGTCATCAATCTTTTCAGCCTTTATAGGCGATTTCACTTAAAACCGGATCTACGGGGTCTGGTTGTGGCGCCTATTATCGCTACGCTGATCATGGCTGGTGCTATCCTGCTGGGGTATCCCCTTCTCGATAGCATGTTTAGCGGGTACATCGCCATTTCTCTCAGTGGTATCATCCTCATTGCCGGGCTTCTGTATCTTAGCATCTTAATGGTGTGCGGCTGCTTCAGCAGAGAGGAACTGCTGTCAATACCTCGTTTAGGCAAATGGTTTGTGGCTCTGCTGGTCATCTTGAAAATCTGGAAAGAAGAGGTGGAATAAATGGAAGCAATATTGCCAAAACGAATTATTCATCTGATAGGACTCGGTAGTGGATCTCCCGGCGAGTTGACTCTGGAAACACAACGGTTGTTGGAAAGCGGTATACCTCTCTTCCTGAGGACTCGCATCCATCCTACAGTTACCTGGTTGGAAGAAAAGGGGATTCTATATACTTCTTTCGATGATCTGTATGAAACGAGCGAAGACTTCAATCTGCTCTATTCCCGTGTCTTCCACCACCTGTTAGCTGAGATGGACGAAAGATCAGAGATACTCTACGGAGTACCCGGGCACCCACTTTTGGCCGAAAGGGTCGGCGAACTCCTGCTTAAGGGGCAAAGTGCAGAGAGTTACACAGTGAAAGTTTATCCAGCTGTCAGTGCCGTAGAGAGCATTTCTGCCGCTCTGGGCATCGACCCTGCGACTGGCTTGATTATCCAGGATGCTTTAAACTATAGGTCTGTAGCCGGTGAGTTACCGCAGTTGATTCTGCAGCTCTATAACAGGAGAGTTGCTTCGGATTTGAAACTCACCCTGATGTCGGAGTATTCCGATGATGCTGAAGTAATAGTGATCAGAGCAGCCGGAGTAAGCGGGGAGGAGCGCCAGCAACGCGTGCCTTTGCGTGAGCTCGATCATCTCGATTGGATCGACCACCTAACCTCTCTGTATATCCCGGGGGGGAACAGATTAATACCTTCCAGCTATCCCCTGGACAAACTGGTAGGGATCATGGCCAGGTTGCGAGATGACGACGGGTGTCCCTGGGACAGGGAGCAGGATCATCGCTCTCTGCGCCAGTACTGCCTGGAAGAAGCTTGCGAAGTCATAGTGGCCATCGAACAGGGAGAGACAGGTCCATTAGTGGACGAACTCGGTGACCTTTTACTGCAGGTTGTCTTTCACGCCTGCATTGGTGCAGAAGATAGAGAGTTCGACCTCAACGATATTTCTGCTGCAATCTGCAGCAAGCTTATCCGTCGCCACCCCCATGTCTTCGGCGATCTGGTGCTTCATGATGCCGAAGAGGTTGTTATAAATTGGGAAAGAATCAAGGGAGAGGAGAATCGTTCTGAAGGAGAGGTAGCGCCCGCTCTACTCAAGGGAGTAGGCAGTGGTTTGCCTGCTTTGACCAGAGCACGTAAATTATTGCAGAAGGCCGCATCGATCGGTTTCGACTGGGATGACAGGGAAGAAGTCGTCTCTAAGGTTAAAGAAGAGTGGCAAGAGCTGCTGGAATCAATGGTGGAGGAGCATGCTCACTCAGCAGAGGAAGAGTTCGGTGACCTTTTTCTCTCTCTTGTCAATTTGGCGCGCTGGATGCAAATAGACCCTGAATTGGCTCTGACACTTAGCTGTGAGAAATTTATCCGTAGATTTTCTCAAATCGAGAAGGAATCTCGTACCTTGGGGAAAAATCTGATATGTATGACTTCGCCCGAGAAGGATGCTCTGTGGAATCTCATTAAGGGGCGGATGAAGGACTAATTATTGTTGTGAAAGGAGCGTATCTATGAACAAAAAGGATCTCGTGGCTGCATTGGCTGAGAAGAACCAGACAACCAAGAAAGATGCAGAAGCTGCACTTAACGCTTTTGTTGAGGTCGTTATGGAGACCGTAGCTGGTGGCGATAAGGTACAGTTGGTTGGTTTTGGTACATTCGAACCCAGGAATCGGGCTGCCCGTCAAGTTACAAATCCTCAGACCAGGGAGAAGTTCATGGCCCCTGCAGCCGTGGTACCGGTATTCAAAGCTGGGCAAAGCTTCAAACAAAGTGTTGCAGAGGCAGCTGCCGCTCGTGACAAAGCAGCCAAGAAGGGTAAGAAAAAATAGTTTCATTCCCCAGGTAAGCTTATATCGAAAGTGGCGGCATCCCCCGGACAAAGAGGGAGGCCGCTTCTTGTAATTTCCCAAAGCTGGTTTGGGGATGAAGGAGAGATGTCATTATGCGTCTGGATAAGTACTTAAAGGTATCTCGCCTGATCAAGAGAAGGACACTAGCTAAGGAAGTAGCTGCCGCTGAACGTATAGAGATTAATGGCAGAACTGCTAAGCCTGCCAGCGAGGTGAAACCTGGCGACAGAATTACCCTACATTATGGTAGTCGCAGTCAAACAGTGGAAGTACTCTCGATAGAAGAGAGAGTAGCAAAAGTGAATGCTGCACAACTGTATCGTGTTCTGGCAGATAGTTCAAAAGAGGGCAATGCGAAACCGAATGTAGGTGATGAAGCTGAAAGCAGAAAAGCGTAAGATCAACCGTAACGAGTCGGTAAAGGGTTCGCACAGCTTCACTTCTTCTCTGCGCCAGGGAAGATCGAGTTCCTGGCGTACCTGGGAAAAAATCATATGGTGTTTGGCTTTGGTTTTAATTCTGACAATCGTGGTAGACATTTATCGCAGGCAGACCAGGATAGCCGGTTTGAAGGAGGAAATTAATGATATTGATCGCGGGATGGAAAGAAATCGCGTTGAGTATCAACGTTTGCTGCTGGAAAGAGAGTTCAAACGCAGTGACGCATTTATAGAACGTTATGCACGCCTTGAACTTGGCTGGCTGAGACCAGGAGATTACTATA
>WRDA01000059.1 GCA_009783675.1 Symbiobacteriaceae bacterium
TCCCAGCAGTTCTACTACAGCATCGGCTTCAAGCCCTACTCCACCTCTACCTATTGGGCCCGCAGACAAGATTGAATGGGCAGCCAAGCTGGCCAAGCAAAAAAAGGTTTAGTACTATGGCAAAGAATGTTGCGGGCAGATGCCGCAACGATGAATATTAAGCTACTAGAATTCGGTGGAAAATAATATCACCCTCGTGCATAGAAAACGCCTCCCGGCCGAGTTTTCCGGCACAGGGAGGCGCTTCCTGTAAGGTGCACATTATCTTCTGACAGATGGGCATATCCCATACCCTGATCGTTCCTGCATGTAAAGCCTGCCTGCACTCACAGGGCTCTATCTCTGGTCTTCTCCCTGATCGTCCTCGTTACCCTGAGCGTTCCCCGTGGCAATCTTTGGCGGTGCAGGTGAAGGCTCTGGCTCCTCAGGTGTTTCTACGGGATCAGTCACTTCTTCGGGCTGCGTCTCGTTTTCCGGTTTCTCGCTGGCTGGTGTCCAGGTGATAGTGGTAGTCGAGGTGATTGTCAGTGAATACTCAGCTCTCCAGGAGGAGAATCCGGCGTTGATAGCCTCGTAGGTTCGCTGACTTACTTCCGGCATGTTGCTCAAGCCTCCGAACAGGGCCGCTACCTGGAAAAAGCCTTTCAATGCCGCATTCCAGAGCATATCGATCTTCGAGGGATCTCCGCCACTTAAAGCTTTAGCGAACTTAAGGATGTTCTCGCTGACAGCCTTCACTCCTAAAGGACCGTCATCGGCGATAAGTGCTGCCGCTTTGGCACGAATACTATCGTCAGCACTACCCACACTGATCGATTTGAAACTGAATTCGATGCTCAGGGAGAAACCGAAACTATTCATCAGAGAATCCTTGCTTTTCTCGATCTGGCTCCAGGACTGCATACTCAGGGTGATCTGCCCACTGGCCAGATAAGACTGCGCTCCCAGCATCTGCTCAACCAGATCGATGAAAGCTTTAGCGTTTTGCTCCGTAATTGATTTCAGATTGTTCAGCATGACCATATCTGGAGAGTAGGTGCCCTGGCTTTGCGGACGATCGGTCAAGTCCAGCAAGGCGACAGGGGAGAAGGCCTGATCTTCTTGCAGCTGCCTGGTTATCTGTCCCGCTGTATGGCCAGACTTTTGTGAGGCTGTATTATAGGCTTTATCCAGAGCCCTGAAAGCCATCTGTGAGTTAACGGCGCTAAGAAACATCGCGATCATCCTTCCGATATGTGTAATTTATGCCACACATATTACTTACATTTTACATATCGGAGGAAGATGATCGCGACTTTAGCTCTGGCTTAAATTGTTTTCTTATTATCTGGAGGAGAGAATTTTATCCAACAGATCCTCACTGATAAAGGGGAGCACATCTTTGATTTTGAAGGGGATGTTTTTCTCCAGAGCGTTGGCGATCAGCTGATCTGCTATCCCTTTGCCCGCGAAGGGCAGGACTGCCTCCAGTGCCAGTTCTTCGCCGGCTTCCAGAGCTTTTAGCAACAGTTCTCCCACCGCATCTCTGGAGATAAAGGGAATTATCTCGGCGATGGTATCAATCTCTTTGAGATCGATGCTTTGTATCAGTTCATCCGCACAGGCGCGACTGATGAAGGGCAGGATCTCGCTGAGATTATCCCCGTCAATCTTGCCGAAGCTCTGTCGGACCAGTTCATCTGCTGCTTCCCGGCTGACGAAGGGCAGAACTTCCGGCAGCAGCTCGGTGTGACCAGAGTCGAAGAATCTAGCCAGTAACTCTCCCGCTGCTTCTCTGCTGATGAAGGGCAGTAGATCCACCATCTCCTCGCCTCTGTCCTGTTCGATGAGCAGACGCACCAGCTTATCGGCGGTAGCTCTGCTGACGAATGGTATACATTCCTCGATATCGAAATCCTCACCTCGTTCCATCGCACCTAACAATACCTCATCAGCCAGGTCCCTGTTGATATTACATAGCAGCTCGGGTAGGTACTCTGCGATGGGGATGTCCCTGCTGATAGCGTGCCGGACGACTCTCTCCGCAGCCTTACGGCTGAGTGAGGTCACACTGTCTAGCAGATCGCTGAGGTGATCGCCACCAGCCAGAGCATCGGAGAGTTCCTCTAACTGCTTGGGTTTAAGCAGTGGTTCCACATGACGAAACTCGGCTACGCTGATCGGTTGTTCCTGGACCAGTTCAGCCACATGCCCGGCGGCAACCTGACTGATGATGTGGCTACCTTGTTGCCGGCCAAGCAACTCATCGATGGTGATGCCAAAGAGATCAGCCAATAATGGCAGATAGGAGATATCCGGCATAGTCAGGCCCTGCTCCCAAGAAGCCACAGTTGCTTGACTAACTTCCAGTTTTCCAGCCATATCTTCCTGACTTAGGCTGGCTTTCTCACGTAACTCGGCTATTAGTTTACCAATTTTAAGCATTTCAAACATTCGTTGAATCCCCCTTTTTTACTATTAGTTGCCATCTGACTCTCCGTGGAACTGGCGACATCCTTTTGCCAACCTGCGTCAAGAGAATTTTGGCGAGTACACAGCCCGTGACGCTCAGTGGTTGCGTCTTCTAAGGCTCAGTCAATCCTGCTCCTGCCAGGGACAGTTCTCGCATCTGCCAGAACTCTGGCTGAGAGCATGCCGGATCAGGGTCATTTGTGGACAAGGGCATACTCCTTGCCGTGGTATTGGTTCGGTTTCCGGTGACTGTTCAGTCTTTATCTTTAGACCGAAGAGTTCATCGATACTGACGGTGAAGAGTTGAGCCAGCTCGGGGAGTTTGGTAATGTCCGGTAGAGTAAGACCCCGTTCCCAGTTGGATACCGCCTGAAAGCTTACCTGCAGTTCTTCAGCCAGGCGCATCTGGGTCATGTTCGCCAGTCTGCGCAGCCTGGCGATATTTTTGCCGAACTCTTTCATCTCCAACATACCTGCCCCCTTTGTGATCCTGCCAACACTATAATCGATCTGAAATATGAAAGCAATCAACGGGTCCTTGAATCGGTCTGTTCTGGCTCAAGGGCTTCTTGACATTCGATTTACTGGTTGTCATAACCGGCTTCTTATGCTATACTTCATCATGTTATCCATTTGGATAATTATAGTGGTGCAACGCACCGCAACAGTGGAACTCCAGCTACAATGAAATGTGGTGTAAGGATGATCAATACCCGCTAAGAAAGGACCGACTGCATAAGAGCAGCGTGCAACCTGTAAGGTTTTCCTTGCAGGCTCCTTAGGCGGGTATTCTGTAAGCGTCCATGACCTGACCGATTCTTCGGCAAACGGGTCTGGCTGCCCGGATATAATAACCCTCCCTCAGGATCAGCGCTGCCGATCACGGAGGGTATCTTTATGCCGAAAATTATCATCAACAAACTTAATTTTATTTATGAAGGGTTTTATGAACCTATATTCGTTGACCTCAGTGCCGAGCTGGACAGTTCCTGGAAACTTGGCTTGGTTGGGCGAAACGGCATGGGAAAGACCACCCTGCTGCGTCTCCTGACTGGGGAACTTCCTGCGGAAGGAGCAATCAGTGCGCAAGTCGCCTTCGACTACTTCCCTCCACTGGTGCAAGAGAAGGAGACGACCCTGCAGGCTATCCGTGCCCTCATCGCCGATTTCGACGGCATGGAGCAGGAAATACTGGCCTGTGCAGCCTCTGCAGCCAATGACAGAGAGGCTCTGCAGCGCTATGGAGAGCTCCAACAGTATTATCAGCAGCTGGACGGCTATATCATCGATGAGCTCATCGAGGCAGAAGTTGGTCGTCTGGGGGTCACAGCCGAGGCGCTGCAGCGTCCTTTCGCCACTCTAAGTGGTGGGGAACGAACCAAGGTCATGCTAGCGGCGCTGTTTTTAAAGAAAGACAACTTCCTGCTCATCGATGAGCCTACGGACCACCTGGATCTGGAGGGAAGACGCGCCGTAGCATCCTACCTCAGTAGCAAGAAGGGTTTCATTCTGGTCTCCCACGACCGCCGTTTCCTGGACGCTATCATCGATCATGTTCTGGTCTTAGAGAAGAAGAGGGTTACCCTGCGCCAGGGCAGCTTTTCGGCTTATCTGGAGGATAAGCAGCGGGAGGATGCCGCCGAGCTGGAGAGGAACGAACGACTTCAGCAGCAGATATCTTCCCTGGAACGTTCGGCTCGGCAGAAACGCACCTGGTCCGACAGAGTAGAAGCGACCAAGATAGGTCACGGAGTCGGTGACCGAGGGTATGTCGGTCACAAGGCAGCCAAGATGATGAAGAGAGCTCTGACTATCGAAAGGCGCCAGGATACTGCCATCGCCGAGAAGCGGGCTCTGCTGAAGCATATCGACTATGCACCGGAGCTGCGCATTGGCAATCTGCCCTATCATCGCCGCATCCTGGTAGAAGCGAGAGAACTGACCCTTAGTTATGGCGATATGCCTCTCTTCGCACCCCGGACTTTCGCCATCTCCACGACAGAGCGTATCGCCCTGCGGGGGGCGAATGGCAGCGGGAAGACGACTCTGCTGAAGGCTATCATGGGTGCCATGCAGCCTCATTCGGGAATTCTGCGCATCGGCAGTGGTTTGCGCATCTCTCTGGTGGCTCAGGAGACGGCCTTTTTGCATGGTGATCTGCGGGAATACGCTCTGGCTGAGGGCATCGACGAAAGCCTCTTCAAAGCCATCCTGCGCAAACTCGACTTTCTACGCAGCGATTTCGAGAAAGATATGGCGAACTTCAGTCAGGGGGAGAAGAAGAAGGTTCTCCTGGCAGCGAGTCTCTCGGCACCGAGCCATCTCTATCTCTGGGACGAACCGTTAAACTTCATCGATTATTATTCCAGGGAACAGATTCTGCAGCTTCTCTGCGCCTATCAACCGACGATGCTTTTCGTGGAGCATGATCAGTTCTTCTGCGAACAGGTTGCCACCCGCTATATCGATTTGGGATGAGAGGAAGCATAAACCCGCTGCGCGGTAACAAGCGAACCCCTGGATATATCATGGATAGAGCGTCCACCCGTACTCATGGCCAGGGTTAGCGACTGCCAGTCTCCAGGCAATCTCACCATTATCATCAAGTATGAAATCCAGCAGGACCATGCCGGAAATGTGGCCATCGTCAACATAAGCCAGCACATGACCGAGGTAGGGTCTGGAAAAAACGACATAAATCATATCTGGGAAATAGAAGCCAAAAGTGCCTCCCAGCACCCCGGCAAAGGGGATCAGGTCAGGATGCATTCTCAGATCGGCTATGATCTCCAGATCCCGGCTATCCCGTTGAATAAGTTCACGCAGTTGTGCATTTTCCTGCCGCAGCTCAGCGATTGTTCCAGCATCATTAGCGAGGCCTTTCTCCAACACATGCAAGGAGTCTTTTGTTGTCATAAGATCACCATAAACCTGTTGCAGTTTTTCATTGGTGACCGCTAATGCTGATGCAGTGTTCGCTAACACCATGGCAGTGCCACACAAAGCAATGATTAAAACGACGACCAAAGCGGTTGCCTGGTTGTGAGTGTACATGATCTCAACTCCCTGTGATGTGAATTACTCCTACACTATGCCTGCAGTATAGCAGGTCCATAGCGAGGATGCCATACAGGTGTCGTCATTTTGGGAAATGTTATCTCATGGGCGTATAGCTATGTCATAAGCTTCGATAGTGAGTGAGCCCGCCTTATCCGATACCGGATATACTACCGAGTCTGCCTGGCACAGGGCGAAGATCTGTTGCCTGCATTCATCCTGGCAGAGCTCCTGCTTACGTCGAATTATTTCGGCGGTAATCCGGCTGGTATCGGCCTGAGCTTCAGCAAGGTAACTGAGTTGCTTTGTGGAGGTGTGATTCAGCACGAGGTTGGAGCGGATAAACAGTAACTGTTTATCGCTTTGGCGTGAGGCGCAATATTCACTTCACAATTCTTCACTTAGGCACGACCATAATAAACCGAAAACTCTATGATTTATGCGGCAGCCAGCAACGGGTGAAAGGAGTACGCTATGGCGAAGACAGGGACGGCTAAGGCTCATGATGACGTCAGTATAAATCGCATACTGACGTATCCGCTAATAGTAATCCTTGCCATTGCCTTATTCCAGCTTGCGATCCTTTTACCCGAACTGATCCGAAGCTATCTCAGTGGCTTCGAGTACATTACGGCCGACAAACGTTCAGTTATTGTCGGATTTCGAGGAGTAGGGGATCACATTGTCATTCCCGATTCCTTAGGGGGAGCGCCAGTTACCGAGATAATCAGCCTTAGTTATAACAGATTTGACCACAATGCATCTTACCCCGGTGGTTACTCCTTCAGGTGTCAGCAAATCACAGGCATGACCATATCCAAGAGCATATCCGAGATATGGTTTAACTGGGCCTTTACAGATTGCCTGAATTTACAAAACATTGAAGTAGATCCGCATAATCTCCATTTCACAAGTGCAGATGGCATCCTGTGTAACAAGGATCTGACGAGCATTCTGTGCTACCCTCAGGGGAGAGAAGACGAATCATTTACTATTCCGTCTGGAATATCAGAGGTGGGTAGCTATGCCTTCGCTCGCTGCAGAGCGCTGAAGAGCGTCTTTATGCCGGATAGTGTTATACTGGTTGGAGAGTATGCTTTCAGTGAATGCAGTAATCTGCAGACCATAAATCTATCCGCAGGCTTGACGGAGATAAGACGAGGAGTCTTTGCAAACTGCTCTGATTTAGTGGCTGTCAGTATTCCTCAGGGTGCCTATTTTATCGCGGAGTATGCCTTTTCCGGATGTGGTAGCCTTCAGACTGTTTTCATCCCGGATAGCGTGACTTGCATAGATGAGCATGCTTTCGACGATTGCTCCGGATTAACTATTTATGGCCTGCCTGGGTCTGAAGCGGAGAGGTTTGCCCGCTGGAAGAAGATCCCTTTCCTGGAGGAGACTGTCACAGCAGACAGCCGAAGCAATCTTCTCCAGGAACTCAATTTGTTAAACAGTTCGTGCACTCAAAGCATAGGGCGCAGATGAACCTGAGGGAACCACCGTGAAGAAGTTAACAGTTTGGAATGAACCAGGACTTATGCTGTCTGTTTCAACTACATCATGGAAAGTATGAGGATTTGAATACATAGGTCGCGTATATACAGAGTGCGGATTGGTAAAACTGGTATCAGTGGTAAGACCTATGAGGAAATGTGACGGGCCCCCACGACTAGCCAGAGCTACTCTCATTTTTCTCGAGACAGATGTGCCATTCATTATTTGCATTTTGAAGCACATGATCTGCCCGTAGCAGCCTGCAACTAGTTTACCTGCTATTGTTGACATGTCTGCATTACCAAAGGAACCTTCTCCAGATTTACCAAAAACAATCATTTCACCGAGGGAGTTGTCATACACCTGAATAGTGGGCGTAGTAAGGGTGAATACATAACCAGCAGTAGTAAGACCTCTGTGGCGGACATCATCGTAAGCATCATACTTAGGGGCAGGATTAAAAGGTGCACTTGTGGGTAAAGTGCTATAAAACACATCTTGGAGACGAGCGTTCCCGCCAGTTATCTTAATGTGCGCAACATAACCGGTGACGTTATCACTATCTACTTGGTGCTCGAAAAGACTAATGAGTTTTCCGGGCTATAATGTCCCCCTAAAGTACGACAGATAATCTGGAATCCTAAGTGTGAACCTGATATACTCCAGAGGAGAGAGGGGGTTCACATCATGGGAAAAAGACGTCAGTTCAGCAGCGAGTTTAAAGTCCAGGTTGTGCTGGAGGTGCTAAGGGAAGAGAGAACCCTGGGGGA
>WRDA01000060.1 GCA_009783675.1 Symbiobacteriaceae bacterium
TCATGCGAAGCCTTATCCCGTTCTCCACTCCAGCTGGTACTGGCACTGTTACTCTGTGCCTTGCCTTCACCCGGCCACTACCGCCACAGGTGCGGCAGGGCGTCTTGATGACCTGCCCGGTTCCGCCACAGGTTTCGCATGCTGACTGGGTAGCCATCTGACCGAGGAAGGTCTGGCGAATAGTTCGCACCACCCCACTGCCATTACAAGTGCGACAAGTTTCAGGTTTCGTTCCCGGAGCTGCACCACTTCCACTACAGACAGAGCAAATATCGTTGCGCGAAAGCTCGATCTCCTTGCGTACCCCAGCATAGGACTCTTCGAAGGATATAGTCAGGTTATAAAGATAATCATTACCTTTAACCGGCATTTGCCGACGATCTGCAGTAGAAGTACGCGCTCCACCCATGAAGCTGTCGAATAAATCATCGAAGGGAGATCCAAATCCTCCGAATCCACCGAAACCGCTTCCGGGCCGTGAACTATATCCTCCGGATGAACTGGCAGCAGATGTCTGATTCTCAAAAGCAGCCATCCCATAACGATCATACAGAGCCTTTTTCTGAGGATCTGTCAGGACATCATAAGCTTCCTTGACTTCCTTGAACCTCTCATCGGCCTTGGGGTCATCAGGATTGGCATCGGGATGCAATTCACGTACGAGTTTGCGGTATGACTTCTTAAGAGTCGCCTCATCTGCTCCCTTAGGTACCTGCAATACTTCGTAGAAATCCTTTTTGGCCAAAGAAACAACCCCTTAGATAGTTATATCTGTAAATACTATACTATGTTAAGCTTCTGGCTCTTCCGGCTCCGGATCGACATCTATGACCGTACCTTCGACGCTTTCGGCAGATGGGGATGCTGCTTGTTCCTCAGCAGCCTGAGCTTCATAGACTCTCGACGATAACTTGTAGAGATGCTCGGTAAGGGCGTCGGAAGCACGTTGGATTTCCTCCAAGTCATCTCCTTCTAAAGCAGTACGAACATCAGCTATCCCTCGTTCGATCTCTTCTGTTTCTTCAGGAGTAACTTTATCACCGAGGTCACGCATCGTCTTTTCAGTTTGATAGGCCTGTTGCTCTGCTTTATTACGCAGTTCAACTTCCTCTCGCCTCTTCTTATCTTCGGCGGCATAAGACTCTGCTTCTTTAACTTTTCGCTCGATCTCTTCCTTGGAGAGATTGGAGGATGAGGTCAGAGTTACATTTTGTGCCCGGCCGGTACCCAAATCTTTGGCTGTGACGTTGACGATTCCATTGGCATCTATATCGAAAGTGACTTCGATACGGGGCACTCCCCGAGGCGCGGGAGGAATTCCATCCAGGTTGAATCTCCCTAAGGTGACATTGCCAGCAGCCATCTCTCTTTCTCCCTGCAAGACATGGATCTCCACACTTGGCTGACCATCAGAAGCGGTAGAGTAGATCTCTTTTGCAGAAGTAGGTATGGCTGTGTTGCGGTTTATCATCCTGGTGAAAATGCCACCAAGAGTTTCAACCCCCAGAGACAGAGGAGTCACATCTACAAGTACGACTCCTTTGACTTCGCCTCCCAGGACACCGGCTTGAATTGCCGCCCCGGCAGCAACAACTTCATCAGGATTGACTCCCTTGAAAGGCTCTTTGCCCATTAATCTTTGCAGAGCATCCTGTACCGCAGGAATTCGTGTCGATCCACCTACCAGAATCACTTTGGCTATCTGATTAGTGGAGTAACCCGAATCCTTTAAAGCTTGACGCACCGGACCCATGGTCTTTGCCACCAGACTCTCCGTAAGCTCATCGAATTTTGCTCTGGTAAGGGTAAGGTCAAGATGCTTGGCGCCATCTGCATCAGAAGTTATGAACGGCAGGTTAATAGTCGTCGACATCAAAGTCGAAAGCTCAATTTTAGCTTTCTCGGCTGCTTCCTTAAGGCGCTGTTGAGCTACCTTGTCCTTGCTGAGATCTATGCCGTCACTCTTGCGAAACTCAGCAACAATCCATTCGACGATCTTCTGGTCAAAGTCGTCCCCTCCGAGTTTATTATCCCCGTTGGTTGCTTTGACCTCATAAACACCATCACCCATTTCCAGGATGGAGACATCGAAAGTCCCGCCACCAAGGTCAAAGACCATGATGATTTGGTCATGTTCTGTATCGAGTCCATAAGCTAAAGCCGCGGCCGTAGGTTCGTTGACGATACGGAGAACTTCCAAACCGGCGATAGCCCCGGCATCTTTGGTCGCCTGACGCTGCGCATCCTGAAAATACGCGGGAACCGTGATTACTGCCTGAGTTACTGTTTCTCCCAGATATGCTTCAGCATCCTCTTTCAACTTACGTAGAATCATTGCTGAAATGTCCTGAGGAGTATAGGTCTTACCATCTATCTTCACGGTATAGTTAGTGCCCATATGCCTCTTTATTGAGCTCACCGTGCGATCAGGATTGCTGACCGCCTGACGTTTTGCCACCTGACCTACCAGCATTTCACTACCCTTGAAGCCCACCACAGAGGGTAAAAGTCTGCTACCCTCTCTGCCGGTGATGATGGTAGGTTGACCGCCTTCCATGACAGCTACTACTGAATTTGTGGTACCAAGGTCGATACCGATTACTTTACCCATTTTCTACTCTCTCCTTACGATAATCATTTATATGCTATTTTTACCAAAGCAGGACGCAAGAGCCTGTCTTTCAAGAGATACCCTTTCTGCATAACTTCGACGATGGTGTTCGACTCTGTCTCTGCGTCTGCTTCACATCTCAGTACTGCTTCATGAAAGTTGGGGTCAAACTGATCCCCCACAGGGTCGATGACTACCAAACCTTCCTGACCAAGAATCTCGAGTTGTTGTCTGCGTATCATCTCTACTCCCTGAACAATGGAGGCTGGATCATGTTGTGCGGCAGCTAGAGCTCTATCCAGATTATCCAAAATGACCAGGAGTTTTCCTAAAACATCCTGACTGGCATAAGAGGCAAACTCTTCCCTCTCTCTGGTCATGCGACGACGATAATTCTCAAAATCGGCCTGCCAGCGTAGTACTTTCTGTTGTGCTTCTAATAGTTCACCAGCCTGACTTAATAGAAGATCATACTCATCTCGCGGGATCTTTACCCACTCAGCCCCGTCGATTGTGTAAATCCGTGATGATTGCTCTTCCGACTGAACATTTCCTGTTTCTGGGAGTAGCTCCTTCTCCCGCTGAATCCTTGGCTTTCTCGGCATATCTTCGCTCCTTTATCGGTTCGATCATTCCAGCAATTCTATCTTCTGTGCTCAGCTATCTGCCCTTTCCAGGGTCTCACTGAGAAGTGCACTCACTTCCCTGACGATGGAGAGTACTCTGGGATAATCCATACGAGTCGGACCCAGAATTCCGAGGTAGCCAAGGGGCCTCCCATGCATACGGTAGGGAGCCGATACCAGACTCAACTTCTCCACCTCCTGCACCGTATTCTCTGATCCGATGCGTACCTGGACCGCATGGCTCCCGATATCATCCATGACCAGTAACTGCTGCAGACGATGGTCTTCCTCTATGAAAGATAACAGGGATCGCATACGTCCAAGATCCTGAAACTCGGGAAGGGTCAAAATCTGAGTCGTACTGCCAAGATAGAGCTTTTCCGGTGTAGCTTCCTGGAGCAGATCGAGAATAAGATTGCAGAACTGATCATAGTTGCGTAGCCTCCCTGCCAGCTGTCGCCGGATCTCCAGCATGCCATCCGTAGCAAGTTGATGTAAAGGACGCCCCAGAAGGTTGGCACTGAGATATTCGGAGACATAGTTGAGCCAGCTCTGATCCGCTCCCGCTGGTACCCGAATAATCCTGTTAGCCACATGACCATTATCGGTAACTAATACGGCTACTGCCTGTCCGTCACCCATTTCCACCAACTGCAAGCGATGAAAAGTGCTTTGCTGCATACCATGAGTCGAAATCAGGGATATATAGCTGGTAAGTGAACTCAGCAGCGAACTGGTCTCCTGTACTATTTCCTCCATGGCCCGTACTCCTGATGCATAATGCAGGCGAAGCTTTGCAATCTCTTCTTTCACATCATTGGGTGTGCTTTCGCCGGCAGCTACAGGTTCACTGGCCTGGTCATCCATCAGGTGATCAACATAGTAGCGGTATCCTTTATCAGAAGGGATCCTTCCTGCCGAGGTGTATGGCTGTTCCAGATAACCCATCTCTTCAAGATCGGCCATTTCATTGCGAATAGTTGCGGCACTAAGCTCGGATAGGTAGCGCCTGGCGATTGTACGCGAACCAATAGGTTCTGCAGTCGCAATGTAATCCTGAACGACCGCTAGCAGGATACGGCGTTTACGTTCATCCACAGCCAGAACACCTCCTGTCATCTGCTTGTTAGCACTCACAGACCCAGAGTGCTAACAAGGTAAAGATACACCCATATATCTGGTTTGTCAAGACCTTCACCGAAAAAAGTCAGGAAAGGTCAAACTAGTTAAAAACCTACCCAAGGGTTAACGTTGTTCGTGCGCGTCTACCATAAATGCGGACCCTATGCGATTGTTCAGCGCCTGACCCTGTTTGGTGGGCTGCAGCAAGTTCCCTTTACGAACCAGCAACCCTTCCTGCACTAATGAGGCAACGATCCCCCCATACTTGCCTTCGAAAGAGGTGCCAAAGCGTTTGGCGAAGCACCTGGTATCGATACCTTTCATCAGCCGAAATCCTAACATTAAGCTTTCGGCTTCCTCCAGTTGAGGAGTAATTTCCTCACAATCAATCAACGTCGGTTCATCCTTTTCCTGCCAGAGGGAGATGTATTCCCAAGGTGAAGATGGATGTCCAAAACGCATCTTATGCAGATAGGAATAGGCTCCGGCGCCCAGACCAAGATACTCCCTGTGTTCCCAGTAAGCGAGGTTATGCTGGCATTCCATTCCTGCCTGGCTGTAATTAGAGATCTCATAATGATGAAACCCCGCACTGCCAAGGATTTCCTCTCCATATCCGAACATGGTTAGTTCTTCATCCTCATCAGGTAAAACCAAATCGCCACTGGCAATCATCTGCTCGAGGATAGTCCCATCTTCTACTTGCAAACCATACAGAGATAAATGCTGTGGTTGCATATTCACAGCCTGCAAGAGGCTGGATTCATAACTGACAATCGTCTGCCCTGGTAGACCAAAGATCAGATCCAGATTGAAGTTGGATATCCCACAGCGATCTAACAGTTCAACCGCAGCCATCGCCTCCTGGGAGGTGTGGCTGCGGTTAACAGTTCGTAGCAGCGTGTCATCGAAACTCTGCACTCCCAGACTTATCCTGTTGACGCCTGCCTGCTGAAGCTCACAGAGTTTATGATAGTCGATTGTTCCCGGATTAGCTTCGACCGTCCATTCGACACCCTTGGGGATGATGAAATTGCATTTTATCTCCTCAGCCAGAAGGGATAGTTCTGCAATGTTGAAGAGGGTCGGGGTTCCTCCTCCCCAGTAGATGCTGGCAATAGGCCGGTTCTGCACCTGGGGATGCCTGGCATAGAACCGCATTTCTCTGATCAGACATTTCAGATATTGATCTCGGATCTCCTGCGAAGCGATCACCGAGTTAAAATCGCAATAGAAGCACTTCGAACTACAGAAAGGCAGATGAATGTAAAGAGCCAGAGAGTCCAGCATCACTTGCCGATCTCCAGGACAGCCATGAAAGCCTCCTGTGGCAGTTCTACACTACCCACCTGTTTCATGCGTTTCTTACCTTCCCTTTGCTTCTCCAGCAGTTTACGCTTACGGGTTATATCGCCGCCATAACACTTGGCTAAAACGTCCTTGCGATAAGCGGAAATAGTCTCTCTGGCGATGATCTTGGCTCCAACAGCAGCCTGGATAGGAATTTCAAACTGTTGCCGTGGAATGACTCTGCGCAGGCGTTCACAGATTGCCCTGCCTCTGGCTTGAGCTTTCTCACTGTGCACTATCAGAGTCAGAGCATCCACTGCTTCTCCGGATAATAGAATATCTACTTTTACCAAGTCCGACTCTCTGTAGCCAACCAGTTCGTAATCTAGGGAGGCATAACCCTTGGTTCGCGACTTAAGCTGATCGAAAAAGTCGTAGACTATCTCCGCTAAAGGCATGATATAGGTCAGCATTGCTCTGGTGGGATCAAGGTACTCCATATGATCGTAAGTCCCGCGCCTCTCCCGCACCAGCTCCATAACGGTGCCGATAAAACTGTCCGGGGTTATGATGGTAGCCTTGACAAAGGGCTCAGCCATGGCTACGATTTCCGTTGCTGCCGGGGTTTGTGCCGGATTCTCCAGATCGATTACTTCTCCGTCTGTTTTGGTTACTCTGTAGATGACATTCGGAGCCGTGGTGATTATATCCATGTCATAGTGCCGTTCCAAGCGCTCCTGAACGATCTCCATATGTAGTAGACCCAAGAAACCGCAACGAAAGCCAAAACCAAGTGCCGCTGAGGTTTCAGGTTCGAAGTGCAAGGCGGCATCGTTGAGTCGCAGTTTCTCCAAAGCGTCAGCCAGCTTGCCATAATCATTGGTCTCCGAGGGATAAATACCACAGAAGACCATCGAAACGGCCTGACGGTACCCCGGAAGTGGTTCTGGCGACTGGCGTTGCAGATCGGTAACAGTGTCGCCAACCATGGCATCGCGAACATTACGCACAGTGCCGGTTACATAGCCAACTTCACCACTACTGAGCTCCGGAAGTGCTAGCATCTTGGGCCGGAAAGCTCCCACCTCGGTAACCTCATGGTTCTTACCCGAAGCCATAAAGAGCATGCGCATCTTCGGTCGGATCACACCATCTATCACTCGAATGTAGGAAATAACTCCGCGATAATTGTCGTAATGAGAGTCGAAGATCAG
Source organism: Symbiobacteriaceae bacterium (assembly GCA_009783675.1). Taxonomy (GTDB): domain Bacteria; phylum Bacillota; class JAAYKD01; order JAAYKD01; family WRDA01; genus WRDA01. The sequence continues at coordinate 6,864 of WRDA01000060.1, forward strand.
GGCCTTGAGAGGCGCTTCGGGATCTCCCTGAGGGGGTGGAACGAGTCTAACCACCGCCTCTAAAATATCAGGGATACCCGTTCCCTCTTTCGCCGAGCAGAGGATGGCTTCGCTGCAATCGAGACCGATGACCTCTTCTATCTCCTTAATGACCCGATCAGGATCGGCGCTGGGTAGGTCAATCTTATTGATCACCGGGATCAAAATAAGATCATGCTCCATTGCCAAATAAACATTAGCCAGGGTTTGTGCCTCTATACCCTGTGTGGCATCCACCACTAAAATAGCTCCCTCGCAGGCTGCCAGCGATCGGGATACTTCATAACTAAAGTCTACATGGCCAGGAGTATCGATTAAGTTGAGCTGGTAGAACTCGTCATCCTTTGCGCGATAATTCAGGCGCACCGCCTGGAGTTTTATGGTTATGCCCCGCTCACGTTCCAGATCCATCTGATCTAGTATCTGTTCATCCATTTCCCGTTTGCTGAGGGTTCCGGTATATTCCAAAAGACGGTCAGCCAAAGTAGACTTTCCGTGATCGATATGAGCGATGATGCAAAAGTTCCTGATATTTCGTTGCATGGAGGACCTCCCGTTGAAGATATGACAAGCAAACCGCAGGTGTTACATGATGTAACTCCGCCATTTTTATACTTCGCTGCCATGTAAATTATTCCTGCCAGAGGATGTAAGCAGTTCACAGGTAACCTCTGGGCTGTAACCTGTTAGCAGAAGCAATATGGTATGGAGAGTAAAAAAGGTTTGACAACCTAAGATAAGCTGTCTATAACCTGACTTTGACACCAATAGAGTATAATACAGCCCTGAAAGCCCGAAGAATGCGAGCTTTCAGGGTTGTTGTGTTTTGCGAAAAAGCATGGGGAACTGGA
>WRDA01000061.1 GCA_009783675.1 Symbiobacteriaceae bacterium
GCCTGACAGAGAGGGCATTCTTCCGGTAACCAGCTCTGAATATCCAGGTTAAGTAAAGCAATGGGTGGTCTGCCAGCGAAGGTCACCTGGCCGTGACTGCGATCAAACAAAACAGCGACACCCAGAATCTCGGCAGCATGAATCTGCAATGCATCTATGACCTTTTGCACCGAACCACCTGTAGAGACGGCATCCTCTACTATCAGTACTGTATCGGAAGCGTTTAGGGTAAATCCTCGTTTTAGAGCCATGCCTTCGCCATCTTTTTCTGCATACATACCCTGACAACCTAATGTCCTGGCCATTTCATATGCGAGTATGATTCCACCCATAGCCGGACCGATAACAACAGTCGGATGTAACCCTGCTTGAAGCACTTTATGAGCCAGGAGGCCAATCAATGCCTGGGTTTGGTTGGGATACATGGTCAGTTGACTACTGAGCAGAAAGCGATCGCTGTGGCGTCCAGAGGTCAGCAGGAAGTGACCATAGCGCAGAACTCCTAATCGCTCCATGAGAACGAGAATCTCTTCATTATTCACAGAGTATACAGATCCTTCCATATGTTATTTTGCATATAAGGCTCTGAAGATCCCCTGCTGAACTGTCTTCGCAGCTTCCAACGCCGGGAGATCCAGAGGCACGATGAACTTCTGTTTGTCATCTAAACTAAGCATACTCTCACCGTCCACTTACAGTTTTACACTCAATCAGATGAGTCTCTTTACTTGCTGTGAATACGAACTCAGAGTCGATGCATCCATTCACCTCTCCCTGTTGCAGACCATCAATGTAGATAAACAAACCAAAAATACCTGATTGAGAACAGGTCAGTCTGACTTCCACACCTGCGGATAGACTGCAGTCTATACTAAAATGCATTTCCTTTAAGTCAGTAGAGAGTTCCAGGGACTTCCCCATTGCAAAGCAACCCTGCTGCAGAGTTAAATGAAAACGCTTCTCCTTTGCGATGTAATGAAAACGTCGCCTGACACCATCACGGGGATCGATGCAAAGATAATCGTCATGTTTTTCCATGGTCGCTCCATACGCAATCAGGCCAAGGTCGGGATCTTCGGTGATGACTGCCGCAGCTGCACGTACCCCGGCACAAAAGCCGAGATCTATCTCGCAGGAATAATACCACGGTTCACTGTTGTGTGGCTGCTCCAGCCAGGTTTTACCATAAGGTGCAGGTTCAAAGCCACCACAGGCAGCCCCGTCATGTTCTGCGCCGGGAAAGAAGTATCCATAATTGCTGTGATCTGTACCTGAGTTGATCAGAGCCCAGGAGGAGATCACTGAGCCATATGCGAGTCGGAGCAGGGCGAAGGGGTCAGCTGCATAATAGAGAGCATAATCTAGCAGCGCCCAACCTCCCATCTGAGCCATGTAGGACAAGGTATAGCGGAAGTTGGAGCGTCGATAATCGCTGCCATACCAGAAGTAAGAGGGTTCAATTCGCCCACGACATGCCAGATTACCTTTCAGAGAGTTTTGCATCAAAATCCAAGCCTGTTCAAGATTGATGTCAGGACGCCTGGGATGGCCAGATCCTCCTGTCAAGGGCGTTCCCTGACGCAGAGCATCCTTGGCCAGAGCATGTGCCGCCTCATAACCGGTTGTATCGAAAGGATACTCCGAGCTAAAGAGGTCTGCTTTCCCCAGGGCAAAGGATTGTACCTTACGGTCCCAGTGAAAAGAAAGGCGTTGCGCCCATTCCTGCCGGCCATTCCGCCTTAGTTCAGCGATAATCTCAGGCAAGCAGAGTTCGTTGTACAGACCGGTGGAGTAAGCAGGCCAGCTATCTACTTCAGCTGGATAACTGAACATCGCCAGAGCTGTGCGGTAAGCCCGCTTCAGGTACTCCTCTCCGCTCAGGACTGTGGTAATACCAGGATAGTCTCTGGCAATGCGGTACATGTTGTAGTAAAGTAGGGCAATATGGGGATAATCGTAGATGCGCCAGATATGCAATCTACCCGGAATACTCGTGCGTCCAAGTCCGAAATCATCACTATTTCGGTTGGCATACCAGTCAGGAGTGCCTAAGATACCATAAGGGTACTCATCATCATCGGTGAACTGCATACCCCCCCAGAGGAAATGCCCAATATAGTAATCCAGAGCTTCCACTTCATTCTGAATAGGATGCACAGCCAGTTTCTCCGAGAGAAAAGCTGGTTTAGCCAACCCGGGGTCGTCGCATGAAACTGCATAGATACGCCAACCTGAAATTCCATCATAATTGTCGGGAGTTAACATCACCCCTGTCTTGTTGTTCCATTCGCAGAAGAGACCATTATACCAGCGATCTCCCCGATACTGCTTGTCACAGATGAAAGCGGAGCGTTTATGCAAGAGAACAGAGATAGCTTCGGTGACGAAATAAGAGATAACAGCCCACTTCATCCCATCTGCATAGTGAACAAGGATTTGCTGCTCACCCAGCTCGCAAAAAACGATGCGGAAGTCATTGCGACCCGCGAGTTTTTGTACAGGAGTAACGATCGCTCCCCCGGGCTGTGCCCCTTCCACTCTGACATCGGAGGAACAGCGAATGCTCAGGAGAACCTCCTCAGCCAGAGGAACAGTAAAACCTGGCAAGGATACGACATCCAAACTGCCATAACTGACCAGATTTTCTCGGATCTCCTGATCGGAGTCGACAAACATATAATAAAACCCAATTTCGGCTTCTTCTCCGGGAGTTAACTGCAGGCTGGAAGTTGGATATCGCCAGGTTGTACCCATCTCTGTCGCTAAGGCACAGGCTTCGGTGGCATGAACATAAGCTCGTTGAAAATTGCTCTGTATATAATCATCACCAGGATCCACGGGTAGAGGGCTATAACTGTCGAAAAACTCAAACTTCGTTTGCCCCGATGGAATTACCAGCAGATAGGGTGGCTCTCCATCACAGCGTGTGGTGTAGACAAAACTGCCATGTCCCCCTATGAAACAGTGATTCAAAGTTCGACCGGCTGGAGTTTCATCCCAGGAAAAATAGGTGTTCGAAGGATAGTAGGTGGAAAGATCGGTGATCACGAGAAGCTCTGCAGAGGTGTTCTTAAGTGATACTTTTTGTTCCAGACAGTTTCCTGTAAGCTCATAACAGATCATAACCAAAAGAGGATCTGTGGCATATTGAACAGAGAAGATGCTGGAGTCCGGCAGAACTCGAGAGTAATCAACTTTTTCGACGGGAGCAGATGCAGTGGAGAAACCGATTTTTGTCTCTCTCTGAGTGTAAGAAATGGTTATAGATCCGTAATGCTCTCCGGCCATGATATAAGTGGTCTTGAGAGGATCCCCCACTTTTTGCATGCGGGCAATTCCCCGGGGTGAAACCTCTGCCACGAGGCTTTCGTTAATCAGCACATGATTGCGATGATTATCCATTGCGTGGTCCCAGTAAGGCACAGGCTCTGTAATCGGCTCCTTCTGAATCTCTGGTTCCCAGCGCCTGCCACATATGAGGTCTGAAGATGCGATTGTCAGCAATATTGTGCAGAGACACAGGGATACGCAGCATACTGGCTAAAGTAATCAGATCGGACCCTATGTGCCCATAAACGAAAGAACCATGATTTGCTCCCCAGTTGGCCATCACTGTATAGACACTTTGAAATGCATCGCTACCTGTCAGTCGCGGAACGAACCAGGTTGTTGGCCAGGCAGGATCGGTTCGTTGATCCTGTATCCGATGGACCTCCTCGGGTAAAACGACTGTATACCCCTCGGCAATCTGTAAGACCGGTCCTAAACCGTTGACCAGGTTTATTCTCGCTAAGGTGACAGGCATCTCAGCAGCCGTAGAGAAATGAGAAGAATAGCCACCACCACGGAAATAATCCAGATTAGCAGGACACCAAGAAGTAGCTGCCAGGCAGGCTGTAATGTCCTGAGCGGTCATCTCCCACCAGCGCTTCATCAGGGCTGCACCCTCCGCATCAACGCTGCAGCCAGAGGCATCCAGAGCGGCTGCGCCAGAGTTAATAAGATGAATGACTCCCTGCTCTGCCATACCGGACAACCTCTGACCACTGACACGCTCAGTTGCCACTGGACTCCAGTAGGTTCTTACATCGGCAAACACAGCTGCCCTCTGGGTTAGTAGATTCTGCATAAGCATGGTAATGCCGTTTAGGCAATCGTTTTCGGTAGCGAAGACAAGGGGTTGCCTGGCGCCTTTCCAATCGAACGTTGTATTAAGGATGGCTTCGGCGAAATCACCGTTCGGCAGCCAATCGCTCCACATGCGTTGACCCTGAAAACCACCTGCTATGCCGTTGCGTCCGCGGGCTTCCTCTGTCCAGCCAAGGGATGCCAAGTGCTCATTGCCAACCAGGATGTCTCGGAAGATTAAAGCCATCTTCACCGAGATCTGCCAGTCGTTGGCTTTTTGTGCAGCACTGTGACGTAAATGTTCAGGGTTGCGATCCTCTCCTTCCCGGCAATGTTCTCTGGTCCACTGCATGGCTATGGCATACTCTTCAGGATCGTATATACCCAGAGTAAGGCGACGCTGAACTTCGCTCATATCCACCCATTCGGTACGCATACCAAGATATTTACTTAGGAATAGCGGATCGACAGCGGAACCCATGATGCCCATAGAGACTCCACCGATACCTACATAAGCACGATTATCCATTTGGGCTACCGCCAGGGCACACCTTGCAAAAGAGAGTATCTTTCCGGCAACATCCACAGGGATTTCGTTGTCCTCCAGGTCCTGAACATCCTCCCCGTAAATAGCGAATGCAGGTGACCCCAGCTGGTTATGAGCAGCCATAGCAGCAGCAAGGTATACCGCTCCCGGACGTTCTGTACCATTGAAACCCCAAACTGCTTTTAAAGTTCGCGGGTCTATATCCATAGTTTCGCTGCCATAACACCAACAGGGAGTAACGCTGAGAGTGGCAGCGACATTGACAGCAGAGAACTGATCTGCACAGGCTGCAGCTTCCGCTCCTCCGCCGATGGTCGAAGCGGCGATGACAACTTGAGCAGGGGTCCCATCAGCATAGAAAACATTTTCTTCTATGAGATGCTTAGCTGCCATAGCCATAGCGACTGTCTTACTCTCCAGGCTCTCCCGTATTCCTCCCATGCGTCCATCAATGATTGGACGAATGCCAATCTTACGATAAACCATCACACTTACCTCTCTTTCAGGTTAAAGATCAAATCCGGATAGGCTACGCATGTTACACCTGAATAATCAGGGTATCGTCCAAATACAGTCCTGAGGTGTGCTAAGCATTCGGCCACCTTCAGCACTGACACAGACTACTTCCTCCTGACAAATCCTGCCCCGTGAAGTAATCAGGGCTGGTTCCAGGGTAAAGACCATGTTTTCTTCCAGAACCTTGTCCAGATCAGGCAGGTAAGGAGTGAAGCCTGCCTTGATACCTCCGTGATGAGCGTAGTAATGTAGTTCATGGCCGTAGGATCCTGTCCACCCCTGCGCAAAACCTCTCCTACGCATAATTTCATCGCCAATGGCGGTCAGGCTATCGCTGATGACACCTGTCTTCATCCCTGTGCAAACGGCGGCATTGATCATTTGCAATGTTTCCCAGGTATGGATCAAATCGGTAGGCGGTTTTGTCTCACCAGGTCTAAGAGCATAAAACGTCCTCTGATTGTCCGAGGCATATCCGTTAATCCGCAGGCCCAGGTCCACATTGATGATATCTCCCGGTTCGATATATACCTCCTGAGGAGGACGCCTGCAGAGATAACTGGAACGAGTCCCTATGGAAATATAGGGATTGCCTGCCTTGTGCCAGGAGTATCCATAGCCCCTGGCATCGATGATGGCCTGGATTCCACTCTGTAACTCACGACCGGATTGGCCCTGGTGAATTATCTGTTTTATCTCTTCAAAAATATCCATGGCTGTCTGCACTGTATGGGTAATTGCATCGACTTCCTCGTCACTCTTGTTAGCGCGTACCTTCTTCATCAGAGGTGCGGCGGAAACCAGCTGGGCTTCGCAATCTACTTCTTGCAATAAGCGCTTCAGAAGCAGGAAGTTGGTTGTGGTCAGACCATCGGAAGAAGGGTCGCTATCGGACATATTTACAGCGATACGTGAAGAGTTTTTAAGACCATAAAGTTGATCACGCAAGGAGGTTACAAACTCTTCCGGTGTGCGACACAGGAATACCCTGGTAAACAAGCCGCTTTCCTCCAGCTCCTCAGCCTCCATGGGAGATACCAGGCAGACACTCTCTCCCTCCCTGGATAATACCACTGCGGTGCGTCCCATCACCTCAAAAGGTAGTAGCATTTCCAAGGCCGGTTCGCCAAGGATGTTGGTTTCTCTACCCAGGCTGATCCAGGCATCTATTCCCAGATCACGCATGGTCGAATAAGCGCGCTCGTAGCGCCCGGCTATGATCTTAAACTCCACTTTCTCTCACCTCTCCTTGCCTTTAACCTTCCACATCGTGAGGCTGTTATCCTTTCGTATAATCTAAGTGAAAATATCCGGCATCTGGTCACTCCTGTTAATCACCCTCTTGCACTTTCCTGGTATCTTGATATAATAAAGCAAGAGCAACGAAAACCGCTTGTTGTAACTACCTGTTTATGAAAGGACGTGTTCAAATGCCCAGGTATAATCTTAAGGGTACCAAGACAGAAGCTAACCTCATGGAGGCGTTTGCCGGTGAATCCCAGGCGCGTAACAAGTATACCTATTATGCCAGCCAAGCCAGGAAAGATGGTTATGAACAGATCTCCGAGCTGCTGCTTCTCACTGCCGAACAGGAGAAAGAACATGCTAAAATGTGGTTCAAATTGCTCCATGACGGCGTCCCAACGACGGCGATAAACCTTGCAGACGCTGCAGCTGGAGAGCATTTTGAATGGACAACCATGTATAAACGCATGGCTGAAGAAGCCAGAGCTGAAGGGTTTGAAGAAATAGCAGTTCTCTTCGAAGGAGTTGCAGCAATCGAAAAAGAACATGAGCTGAGATATGCCGCTCTACTGGCAGGAATCGAACAGCAGACCACCTTTAGTAAAACAGAAGACACAGTCTGGGAATGTGGAAACTGCGGTCATGTTCACCGTGGAACCAATGCTCCTGAGAGTTGTCCGGTATGCGACCATCCACGCAGCTACTTCCGGGTGAAGGCGAGTAACTACTAGATTCACCATTGTTTATAACGACAGGCCACATGGAGATCAGGGTGGCCTGTTTCTTTGCCTGGAGGTTCAAACCATCTGAATATGTAAGGTTAAGCTGCTCAGTATACCAGGGAGGCCGTAACAGAGATGAAGTTCATTAAGGTGGCTATTGCCGGATATGGTTTTGTTGGCCGAAGTCTGACCGATCTGATCCTGGCTGAACGAGAGTATCTGGCCAAGGAGAAAGGCCTCTGCTTTATTGTCACAGCAGTCGCCGATGCTGGTGGGATCGCTATCTGTCCTGCAGGTCTGCCCTTAGACAAGTTGCATACTATCGCCTGGGATACGGGCTCGGTCGCCTGCTTCCCCGAGTATGGGCAAAAAGGAATCACTGCTCTGGAAAGTATTGAACTCAGTGATGCTGAGTTAATGGTTGAGTGTACCACCAGCGACTATCGAAATGCAGAACCAGCGCTGACGCATGTGATGCAGGCTCTGGCTCTGGGTATGAATGTTGCA
>WRDA01000062.1 GCA_009783675.1 Symbiobacteriaceae bacterium
GCCGCTTAGGTCAAGTAAGCCGTACTTGCCTTTCTCTATTGCCAACACATAATTATTATCTTCTATGATCGTCAGGTAATCATATACAGCCGGGATTATAGTCTGCCCTGCTAAATCCTCTATACCATATTCTCCAGTGCCTGAATCTGTAGCAATGCTCACCCATTCGCTGGTGAGCGGCAAATAAACCGTGGCTATTACAGCGGATGGTTCCAGTAGGATCTCAGCAATTCCAATAAAAATATCTTCTGCAGCGTAGGAAGAGTTAGTGGCAGGTATGGCATCAGTATGGCTACATGACGTCAATGCTATACATGCCAGGTATGAGATTACCAGAAACCAATACACATTGTTTTTCATCCAGACCACGCCTTCACACAGCTCTTTGTCATCACATACCCCTTTCGCACCCGCGATAGTGCTCTCGTTCTCTCTGCAGCTGTGGCACCGCTAACTCGCTCTCGTCCACTGTGGCATACATCAGACACGGATAGCGGTTCCACACCTCACCCCTTTTCATGGCTGCCTATGCATGCATAAAGGCTATGAATGGATTGTCGAATGTAGAGTTCGCTCCCAACTTCCCTCATAACGTTTGACTAAAGTTGACTTTTTATTGAACTTGCGTTCGCTAATAATTTGGTCTATCCTATACACCGATCGATCGACTAAAAGACACCGCTACCTGCACCACTCGCGACGGCACCGGATGCGGCAATAAAAGGAGAATTAAGTTAATGGAAGTTCATAAATACAAACGCTACAGGTTTCTCTTCCTGACGCCCATCCTGCTCCTGGTGATCAATGCCTTCTACTTCTCTGCAATTACCCAAGAGATTGATAAAGCCCTTCTGGAGGAAAAATACGGTGAGATCATCCTCGCAGTAGACATGCTCTCCGAAGCGATAGAAGCTAACCCTTCACGCTTCTGGGAGGAGCATGAACATAATATCGTTCACTCGGTGGAGTTTCTGGACAAACAGCACCAGATCTATGCCGAAGTCTTCAAGGTGGATGGGGATGATCTGGTATCCATCACTCGGCGTTATGCGGAGACTAGTCTTTTCGAGGTGTTTAGTTACCCCCTCTTCCGATCAGCTATAGCCTCCCAGAACAGTGGTAAGTTATCTATCGGCTATACTCCTGAGCATCAGGATTATCGCGATCTGTTACTCTACTTTAGTTGGACGCCTCTCTATTCCGATCCTTCTCAGCGTTATCTGATTGTAGCAGGAGTTTCTCACCACAGCGTGACCGTTGCCATAGCCGAGTGGGTGACCATTGGCCAGCTGGCAAGTATGGCAGCCACTTTTCTGATTAACGTCATGTTGGTGTTACTCCTGACTCGCCTTAGTCATCTTTATGGGATCCATGGTGGTTCCACACGCAGGGAGGGTTCCTGATGGTAAACGACATGGCCAAACTATGGGAAGCTGTTATCGCCGTTCTGCTGGCTACTATGGGAGGCTTAGCCAGACTTCTTAGCAAGAAGGATAATGAAGACTTTTCCTGGCCAAGGTTACTCTCGGAGCTCTTCATTGCCGGTTTTGCCGGCATCATGGTTCTCATGGCCATGCGAGCCATGGACATCTCCGGGGATTGGGTAGGGCTGGTCTGTGGAATGGCTGGCTGGATTGGTCCCAAAGTGCTGGACAACGTTGCCGAGCAGGCAGAAAGAGCCACCGGTATCAGGATGAACGCAAAGAGCAGCGGGCGAGACGAGGAGTGATAGCGTGGATTTCAAACCAGTAGACCTAAACTCCTACACGAGATATTGGCTCGATGAGTACGCCACGATCCTCTTCAGAAACAAAAACGACGAACGCATTATCCAGGAGCTCCGGCAGCAGTCGAGTGAAACCACGCAGCACAGCGAACAGGAGATAGCTTCCCTGATCGCTCAGTTAAGTGCCAGGGAAAGTCGGTACAACCTCTGCAGGATTATGATCGAGGTATTCGCTGCCGCCTGGGATGAACTGAGTATGAAAGAGCAAGCTTTACTGGAAGCGATCCATCGTCGTGGTCTGACCAGGACGGAAGCCATTGCTGAACTCAGTATTGAGTTGAACTGTTCGGAATCGACGGTGCGCAGACACTATCGCAAAGCCTTACAGAGGTTTCAGAAGCTCTTTGTGGGGTAGGAACGACACAGAGGTCAACCAGGCCGCATCCCAATAAATACTGACCCCTCAGAAAACAGCTGAGGGGTATCAGTCATCTGGAAGCTGGTTTTCTAATGAGGAGCAAAGATAATACTATCGACAGGTGCAACGCTATCGTGCAGATGAGCGTTGCGCCTTTTTCATTGCCTCAGCCGGTCTGCAAGCAAAGCGCAGCTAGGGAGTCCTGGCAGATTATTGACCGAAAGGTGACAGTTTATTGGTTCGCATCTTCCGGTCCCGCTGATGTATCCTTGGGGTGGTTGATCGACCAGAACAAATCAAAACAATAAATTACTTCGCCCAGTGATTCGCGACCACGGAGGGTGAGGAGAAAGGAGAAAAGAAAATGGCTGGTTGGAATTTCATTAAGCGTACCTCGACCTATTACGATGTCGTCGCTATGAAGGGGAAAATCAAGCTTCCGGCATCGTTTTACGAGAAACCGTATTCTGGTGGGAATGCCAAGAACCACGGCATTCTACTTCACCCTGAGCAGTACTTTGCGTTCAACTTAGGCTCGATAGCCTTTGATGCAGGAGTCTTGGCGATGGATGGCACTTACTATTTATTTATCGGCGGCACTTTATTTGCTACCGACGGTTCCATGATAGACTCTACCAGTGGCTATAGTTGGAAAAGTGTTCTTTGTGGGTATGCAGCAGAGATGCTCCTTGAAGTTGAGATAACTACCGCTGCAGTAACTGCTAAAATTAAGAATTCCTCTGGAACTACCACATTTGCTTCTATCAGCATTACTCCCAGGTCATCTACCCTCTACATACTACAAGGCGGAGTGCAAGCTTCCAGTATGATAACATGGGCATTCAATAAAAAAACGGTGGGTGGTGAGAATTATGATGAGACACACAAACTTTTTCCGCAAGGCTACTATTTTTCAGAGACGTCCTTCAAGGAAGTAACGATCTACAGAGCTGCTAACAAAACACTACCCCTGTCACTTCACGCCTTTTCCACTGTAAACATTAACTTTGATGATGTAACCACTAGTCCCCCCTTATCCTTACCATCGTCAGTCACAAAAACAGTGGATACATCCACTGCGCTAACTGATAAGGTCTCTGCTACTGCGACTTGCATTAGTTGCGTCAAACCTTAGTTCGCTTGTCTATATCCATTACTACAGGGGTGTCTTGACGTTAATAGTCGAGATACCCCTAAACCTCACGGTAGATAAGGATACCTCGTCAATGGATCATTCGACCTGGGAAAGTTATTGTATCCGGTTTGTCCATGCCTAATCCCCCAGGACCGACCCCATATGCTGCCGTCCTTCTTGAGTATCAGATCGTGACACTGTCCTTTCCCGTGTTGAACCACATCTTCTGCTATGAGCCTGATCTCGATACTGTTCTTCCAGTCGTTTTTGTTAATTACCTCGTGAAGCTTGGCTTCTGTCGTCAGGAATGTATCCGGACCGGTTATTTCTTTGACCGCCGTGAATATCAACTTGGGAGTAATGATTGGAGTTTTGTTATCTTCAGTAGCAAAGGTAAGGGTATAGAGATTGCCTTCCAGATCCAGGATCAGGCCCATCATGATATCTTTTATATTATCCATGACCAGGGTAGGACTGGATAGAGGGAGAGGATTCCCGAAGTAGTCACGCACAGAGCCACTAACCATCAGTCGGTTGCCTTTATCGATATAGAACAAACCGTGAGATTCTGCGCATAGTTTGCTAACTTCTGCGCTCAGGAAGACGGGGAGCTCCGGATCCTCATCAACGGTAAATCCAAGTCCGGACTCATCGTATTCTTTTAGCCCGTACCCCCACATGCTCTCGTCAGGCTTAAGCACGACATATTCATATCTACTCGTTGTAATTTTTCGTGCATCAACCACATCTTCGCATATCAGATAGGGTTCGAAGCCACCGTCTGCAGCCCAGGTCAGATCCCATAAGGAGTTATCCTCTTTCATAAAAGGGAGTCCACCCCGGCAAATTCTCAGGACACCCTCGTCCACCTGGTAGGGAGTGTTTCGACCATATCCCCATGTCCACAGGCTTCCATCGTTTTTGAGGGCAGTACGATCTCCCATATCCACGACATCGGTGAGTATAACCTTGGGTTCATAGCGATCATCGGTTGTCCCATCGCCTAGCAGACCATTTGCACCATCACCCCAGGACCAAAGATTGCCTTGGGCATCCAGATAGAACGACTGGTTAGCACTTGCCCAAATCTTTCCACCCTCTGTTCCGTTGGTAAAAATATCCAGTCCAGCCTCGTGCTGCGCAACGCACCCACAAAGCAACATCAAAGTGAAAACAACCAACAATGTGCGATTCATTTCATGCTTCCTTCGTGGAAATAATTTTCCGTTTATTCTCCAATTGAGGTATTTTTCTTCTTGTTATACGCGAACATTTGTGCTATTATAGCGAGGTGCTTTTGACCATCTAACCAGGGAGGTGTTAGCGTGGGTTTTCGTTCCGACCCCAGATTGAAGCTCATTCAGAACCATATCCGAGAGGCGGCTGCCCTCGATTCTAAGCTGTCCTGCAGCCTTGTCACCATACAAGGATTGGAGCGACAACTCAGTTACCTTGCTGAAGCTCAGGCCGATACCAGCCGGATTACCGCCGAAATAATACGACGTAAGCAGGAGCTCTGCCAGGATGAATGCAGGCAACAGATCTTCGCCTATGTCTGGCAACGTTTATCCGAAGAAGAGAAGACCCTCCTGCATACCTTTTACTTCCAGGACCTACCGGCAGGGGAAGCTAAACAAAGATTAGCCGAAGCTTCCTTTTGTTCCGAAGCAACCATCACCAGAAGACATAAGACATTACTCCAGCACCTCGGCGATCTGCTGGGTTTGTGAGCCACTCCACCCTGCATGCTGAGCCCTCTGCCTCGTCCTCGCTCGCGTTCTCGCTCCCGCTCATGTTCCCGCGCCTGGATGGCACGGCTATCTATCGTGTAAATATCCAGATGAGGGAACCTGCGCTCTATGGTTGCCTGCAGTTCCCTCGCCTCCCTCTGCTCTCTCCTGTCTCCCTCTAAGGAGAAGACCACACTGCGGGTTTGGGGATGTGCAGCCAGGTAAGCCTCTACTGCGCCTTTTCTCTGTGTATTATACACCAGACGCGGATATCGATTCCATACCTCTCCACGCTCCTTAGCCAGGGATGCATGCCTTAAGGCGTCCAAATGGTCACCAAAGACAAAGAGCCATTCCTCGGATTGTCCCGGCATGATGAAGCAGTGATCAGGACTGGATCCTTCGCTCACGCTGTGCCTTCATATTTGCCATCATTGCTATGGCAACGTGCAATACTGAGTAGGCAACAGCGTATGCTATATACTCTACTCGTCCTAACATTCTCCCATATCCCAAGCTTAATAGTAATACCATTGTCAGAGGATGCAGTGCGGATATAAAAACAATCCCTGTCCAATTGTACAGAGTGGGCACTAGGGGTGCAGCCAATACAGCCATATATGCCATATGCAGCCTTCCGGTCGTCATCATCATCCGGTCGTTCTTACTCCGCTTATACCGGAGGCTTATATATAGCCAAAGAACGGAGTATAGAAACATATTTGCACCCAGTTGGACTGCTTTTTGAACAGCGATGATTTCTGGGTGTGCATTGCTAAGTGCCACTGAAGCAAGGGTAATCGCAACAGGGTACAGAACGGCAGCTACGAACAACAATGCATCCATAGAAAATAATCTTTGTATACTGCTACCTTCCACTCCTACCTTCTGTTCAGCATCCTCAGCCATCTTCATTTCTGCGTCCACACGACCTTCCCATCAGGCGTCAATATGGATTCATACAACAACGGACGCTCAAAGTTGCTGAACTCTTCTGGAGACCTCTGTCTAAACTTATGCGTATATCCTCTGGTGGTTTTCACTATATATGATATCTCATAGTCACCCGATGCAGGCAACTCATGATTAACTTCCCATATGTAGTATGTTCCATTTTCGTCTTCGTACCTGGTTTCTCCGGTCATGTACGCGTCTTCTTTTAGAAGGGTATACTCTACAGATCCCTTATCGGACGAGCATACAAGCTGCACCTCCCCAATATCATAATCTGATGGTTTAGCCGTTGTTTCCAGGATTACTGTTCCTCGAACCAGGGTTAGATCCCCTTGCCTGCTTAATGACACGAATGAATCTATACTTATTCTTGGGAGGATAACATACCTTGGATCCGGTAAAACGAGTCGCTTATCGCTATATACCTGCAATACAGTGTCGGTATCTATAAGTATCACTGCTTCAATGCTATCTTGTATGCCTCTTGTGACCTGGGTCGTATGCTTATAGCCATCAAGTTCCAGCATATATTGATCTTCGGCGAAACATAGATATACATTTGCATTCTTATCTATAGTTTTCAGTGAAATCCTATAGACTATAGGTATAGTTAGATCAGTATAGTTTGGATTCCCTGCTTCTACGGAAACACTTGTAAAAGGCGACGTCATTTCCCTAAAGACATCTTCTTGTTGTCTATAATGATTTAAACTCTCTCTGTCCGTTACATATAAATCGGTTTGCTCGTATGTATAAACTGGTATGCCGTTGTAGAGAATGTTTTTTGTAACCTCGTGCATATCGTTCATCTGCATTGATAGAATGACCATTATGACTATATTAATAATTAATGAGCCTTTCCACAATTGCTCATGCATGCTTATCACCTTTCGCTATAACAGATAGTTAATAAGAGACATACCGGGCGTGTATCGTTTTCTTACCTGTGTGAATACAGCGGGTTAAAACGAGCACTCCAAGTGGAGAATCCGTGCATATAATGCGGATATCTCGTGCAGCGATCGCGATATAGGTGATTTGCCATGGTCTTCCTCACATATCGCCTACCTGATAGAGTTTATCGCTCCATTTTCCATTGAGAGTGAAGTTATGCCATGATGATCTAAAGTGTCCCCCTCGTCAAGACACAAAATGGGAAAAACTAAGTGAGCCTGATATCAGTAATCTGCTATAGATATAGATCAGATATGGTTCTTGGCCTTCGGACCTGGCCTGAGTTGATAACCTGTGAGGAATGTTTTATGCCGCGAAAGGTCTTGACGCGAGAGCGCACTGTGTTAGGCTGCGCGCCAGGCCACAAAAGGAGCCGCAGGCGGGATGGCGTGGCGCGTGGCCTAGAAACACAGTGCGCGGAGGCTCTCGTCAAGGCACCGTGGAATAAACATTCCATCCCCAACTGAAGCAGCATCAAGCCGTGTTGCTTACGATAAATGACCTACTGTATATCTGCTTCGGTGTGTCATAACCCAGGCTCTGGTGCGGCCGAAGGTTGTTGTAATCGTTGATATACTCTTCTATTCCCCGACGAAGCTCTCGCGGTGTCGCGAAGTCGTTGATGTATACATACTCCGTCTTCAAGCTTCTGAACCAGCGTTCGATGATCACGTTGTCTACCCAGCGGGCTCTTCC
>WRDA01000063.1 GCA_009783675.1 Symbiobacteriaceae bacterium
AAAGCCTCCCAATATCTTGATGAAGCGGGTGTCGGGTTACGGGTCAGAGGCATGCCACGAGGTATGGATACCTATATTTACCGGAACTTCGAGGAAGACGGAATCGAGATCTCCGGAGGCGAAGCTCAGAAGATAGCTATAGCCAGAGCGTTATACAAGGACGCTCCCTTCGTCATCCTTGATGAGCCAACGGCGGCACTTGATCCCATAAGCGAGTATGAAATCTACTCCTCCTTCGATACACTGGTCGGTCAAAAAACAGCTGTCTACATCTCCCATCGTCTGTCCAGCTGTCGCTTCTGTCACGATATCGCTGTCTTCCATGAAGGACGTCTCATCCAACGTGGCGACCATGACACTCTGGTAGCCGTCGAAGATGGTAAATATGCTGAAATGTGGCAGGCTCAGGCCCAGTACTATGTAGAGGTCTGAACAGTAACACAGCCTCCTGTGTGTGATGCCTGTGATGCTTGCATACTGTTGACTTAAATGCAGGTAGTGGGTATAATCAAACCCGTCAGGCAATAAGCCGTACAGATTTAAGATGCCCCGGTACTACAGGGCATCTGAAGGGGATTTTCGATGCAAGGCAACAGGAGAGTCGGCTTCTTTCTTGGTATCGCGTTATTCCTCATCATTATGGTCCTACCGGTCCCTGCGGGAATGAACTCAGCTGCATGGCGTGTCGTGGCTATAACTGCCCTGATGGCTGTGTTCTGGATAACCGAAGCCATTCCCATGGCAGCTACTGCTCTGATTCCTGTGGCTTGCTACCCAATCCTGGGTATTGCCGACTCACCTGCTGTAACTGCTTCATATGGTAATACAATTATCTATCTGCTCATGGGTGGCTTCTTTATCGCCGTTACAATGGAACGCTGGAACTTACATCGGCGTATTGCTTTCAATGCTATTCGTCTAACGGGAACCACTCCAGCCAAGATGATTCTCGGTTTTGCGATTGCTACACTCTGTCTCTCCATGTGGGTAAGCAACACAGCAACCGCCATCATGATGATCCCCATCGGCATCGCAGTCATCTCTTCCCTCACCGGACAAACGACGGATCCGGACCAACAGAGGAAAGAAGCGAATTTCAGCAAAGCTCTGATGCTGATGATTGCATATGCTTCCACCATAGGGGGGATTACCACTCTGATTGCCACTCCGGCTAATGCCATCGCCGCTGGTATGCTGCAGAACGCTTACGGTTTGAACATCACTTTCCTGCAGTGGATGATGGTGGGCACTCCACTGGGTATCGTGATGACGGGATTCGTCTATCTCCTGCTTACCAGAGTCCTTTTCAACAGCGGTGACCTTCAGCTGATGGGTGGCGCCGATGTAATAGAGGAGGAATATAGCAGGCTGGGTGCGATCACCGTCCCGGAAAAACGCGTGCTGGTAGTCGCAGGACTGATGGTTCTTGGCTGGGTTTCTCGCGGATTTATAAATCTCGATGCACTTGGCCTGGGAATGATCACCGATACCCAGGTATCCATGGCTGGAACTCTATTGCTCTTCCTGACACCCGCAGAAAAGGGAGAGACTCTCCTTGATTGGAACACCGCAGTAAAGATTCCCTGGAACATCTGCTTGCTTCTGGGTGGTGGCTTTGCCATTGCGACGGCTTTTGAACGTACAGGGTTAGCTCGCTGGATCAGTGAAAACCTGGCGAGTATCGAAGGACTTACCCTGTTTTCAGTAGTCCTTATCTCCACGGCTGTAGTCTGCAACCTCACCGAGATTGCTTCCAATACGGCTATCGCGACTTTATTTATCCCTATTATGGGAGCTACAGCGATCGCTCTTGGGATACACCCCTTCGCCACAATCATAGCTATATGCTTCTCTTCATCGATGTGTTTTATGATGCCTGTCGCCACCCCTCCCAATGCTATCGCCTATGGAAGTGGTTATGTCAGCATCAGGGATATGGTCATAACCGGGATTTTCATGGATGTAGCCACGATCATCATGGTAGTAGTCGCAGTTCTCTGGTGGCTTCCTCTGGTCTGGGGAGTGGACCTTGGGCTAACACCCGCTTCGGTATTGGAGTTCATCAGTAGCATGCCTAGATAAGAAGTAAATATGTAAGGCTGTCGTATTCAGGGATAACCCTGTACAGACAGCCTTTTGCCACCATTTACCACTCTCAAGGAGGAAGCCGATGTTTGATAACCTTCACATGCTCTTACAACGCCCTCGGTTGTATGAACGCACTCCATCCCTCTTCTGGAATGATCCCTATATCTCCACTCAGATGCTGAAAGCCCATCTCGATCCCAGTACGGATAACGCCAGCCGCAAACCTGAGTTTATCGACCGTTCTGTTGCCTGGATGTCAACGATGTTCCCGAAAGGAGCCAGCATACTCGACATCGGTTGCGGTCCTGGGCTCTATACTCAGAGACTGACGGCTCGTGGGTTTAAGGTAACCGGAATGGACTTTTCCGCCGGCTCCCTCGCCTATGCCAGGGAACATGATCCGCATGGCACTTATATTTTACAAGATTACCTTACTCTGGATTACTGCGAGACTTTCGATATAGTCACCCTCATCTGGTGCGATTACGGAGCGCTTATCCCCGAGGAACGGAGCAATCTGCTGCGGCGCATTCACAAAGCACTAAAACCAGGTGGCTTATTCCTGCTGGATGCCTTCACCCCACTGTTTTATGATGAGATCGAAGAGAGCTTCACCTGGGAACTGCACCCTGAAGGAGGTTTTTGGAGTCCCAAACCCTATATCAGCCTGGAAGCCGAGTATTTTTATGGATCCAGCATTGGAGTGGGACGAATAGTAGTGATCGAGGAGCAGGAGACCAGATGCTATAACATCTGGAATACCTGTTTTAGTAAAGAATCATTGCTGGCAGAAATCCAACCGGCAGGCTTTACTTCTCTCATTTTCTTCAGCGATGTCACCGGCAGACCCTTCGAGGAGTCAGCGGAAACTCTCTGTGGAATCCTGCAAAAAGTATAGAATTTGACACTAAATACTCTCAACTACAGGCGCAGTCAATGGTGGCAAATTCTGGCAACGCGAAGCGGTGCCCAGGAGCGAAGCTCCTGTGAACAACGCAGGACATGCGCATGCGTTGTGGCCAGGGGTTTGGGGGCGGAGCCACCATATTACATCGATGGCTAATTTAGTGCGGTGATAGCCGCACATATCTATCACTCTTTCGGGTGAACATAGTTCATGTGCGTCTCCCGTGCAACCCGAAGCCCTTCCATTAAGGCTCTAAGGTTGGTTTCGATCAGGCGTGGTCTGGCCTGAAACTCACTCCTGATAGCTTCGCTTGCTGAAGCTTCGCTGACAACAGAGCATAACCCGATGAGTATCCCTAGTGAGACCACATTGGCAACTGCAGGATTGCCTACCTCAGATGCTATTTGCGAGATAGGAAAACCAACCTGGCCTTCTTTTCCAGATAGAGATGCGATGTTGCTGTCATAAACCAGGAGAGTTTCATCTTCGCCTATGGCTTGATAGCGTTGGTAAGCGATGCTGTCCAAAGCGATGATGATATCCGGTCGCTCTACTTCCGGATAGTATATTTCCTCCTTACTTATGATGACATCAGACTTGGTAAAGGTTCCACGGGTTTCAACGCCGTAGGCAGAGGTCATCACAGCATTCTTCCCCTCATATTCGACTGCTGCCCGACCCAGAAGGTTCCCGGCGAGTACCAGACCCTGACCGCCCACACCGCTGAAGATGATTTGCCAGGTATCCTTCGCTGCAGAAATGATCAACCTAAGCACCTTCTTTCCCAGCTTGCGCTGATTGAATGACTCGCAGGTACTTGGTATAATAGTCTTCCCTCACGAGGTCCACCATCTTACCCATTATTACTCTGCCCTCCAGTTCAGCGGGGGGCATCTCTTTTGCTCTGGCAAAGCTTATTGAGCGTTCTTTGGTCCACTGCAGCATCTCCACCGGAGTGCGCATGCCGTTGCTGCGCCCGAAGTTTGTAGGACAGGGAGAAATCACCTCGATAAGTGCGAATCCTTTTTTGGTCATCCCTTCCCGCATCAGACGCTGGAGAGATAGAGGATCATCACTGGAAGTGCGCGCCACAAAAGGCGCTCCAGCTGCTTCTGCTAACCTGCAGATGTCGAACTCCTGCTCGACATGACCATAGCGCGAAGTGCTGGTAACACTATTCTCTGGCGTCGTGGCAGAATACTGCCCGCCGGTCATTCCATAGTTATAGTTGTTAACCACAATCGCAGTCAGATCGATATTGCGTCTGGCTGCATGGATGAAGTGATTCCCTCCGATAGTCACTCCATCACCATCTCCCATCAGGACAACAACATGCAAAGCGTCGTTAGCCAGCTTGATACCTGTAGCGAAAGGTAATGCCCGTCCATGGGTTCCATGAAAGGCGTTGGTTGTCAGATAGTCGTCAGCCTTACCCCAACAACCGATACCGGTAACCACTACAGTATCCTCTTTAGTGTAGCCCAGAGCCTCAAAGGTGCGTACCAGAGACCCTAAGACGACACCGTTACCACATCCACCACACCAGAAGAGAGGGAAGGTTTCGGTCTTTAAATATTGTAAATAGTTCATCTTCCCACCTCCAGGATGGCTTGCAAAATTTCTGCGGAGGTTATCATCAGGCTGTCGACGCGGTTTACTCCAATTACAGGAAGATCCTTAGGGCAGAGACGTTGTACTTCACCTCGGACCTGACCCAGGTTCATTTCCGGGACGACGATGCCTTTCACCTGCCTGGATAACTCCAGGATTTCCTGTTCCGCAAAAGGCCAAAGGGTTACCAACTGCAGCAAACCTACCCTGATCCCCTTTTCTCTCGCTGCCATCATAGCTGCTTTACCACTGCGAACCGAGCACCCGTAAGAAACGATGGCAATATCAGCATCCTCCATTGCGAAGCTTCTCGTCTGCACGATCTCCGCGCGGTTGAGTTCTATCTTTTCGCTTAAATGGCGGACAAAACGGTCGGTTACGGCAGGGTTCGCGGTAGGTGCACCGATTTCATCATGGCCGCTGCCATTGATGCGATACACATACTTGCCTCCATATTTAGCTAATGGCGCTATGCCATCAGCTTCCTGGCTAAAATCATAGAGACGATAAGCAGCAGGATCTCCCTGAGGTTCCTTGCGTGAAATGAGCTGAGCTGCTGAAGGCTCGGAAGGAAGATAGCCTTCACGCATATGCCCGACGATTTCATCAGACAGTAGGAGAACGGGGGTGCGATATTTCTCTGCCAGATTAAAGGCCAAAATAGTAAAATCATAGCATTCTTGCACCGAAGATGGCGAAAGCGCTATGATGGCATGATCGCCGTGAGTTCCCCATCTGGCTTGCATCACATCACCCTGAGCAGGCTTCGTGGCCAGACCTGTGCTGGGTCCGGAGCGCATAACATTGATGATCACACAGGGAACCTCTCCCATGATCGCGACACCAAGGTTCTCCTGCATTAGCGAAAAACCGGGGCCACTGGTGGCAGTATATGCTTTGACCCCGGCAGCCGAAGCTCCGATAATGGCAGCAATGCTGGCCAGTTCATCCTCCATCTGGATATAAATACCACCCAGTTCCGGAAGCCGCCGGGATGATAACTCGGCAATCTCCGAAGAAGGGGTAATGGGATAACCGGCATAGAACCTGGCTCCAGCAGCCAAAGCCCCTTCGGTAATCGCTTCATTGCCCATGGCGAATATGGTCTTTCCCGCCATATCCTCTAACCTCCTGTCCCCTTTTATCCTTTTTTCTCTCTGTTCAGGTAGATCCTTGCAGGATCGACTTCCATGCGTAAGATACGCAACTCCTCCTCCGTAGGTACTCCTCCGGGTACCGCTCTGGAGAGATCAACTTCCCAGCCTGTCGCCTCCTGAACCATCTCTGCACTGACGCCAGGGAAGAGCTCTGTGGCATACAGGATCCCTGTTTGCGGATCGGGACGCATCTTGCAAAGATCAGAGATTACTACCACATCACCGCCACGGTAGAGACCGTAATCGAAACGGGTCTCGCCAGCCGGCCCCCGCATGCCGGCGATAGTCGTCAGATACTGTACCTTCCGAGGAAAACGGCGTCTCTCGTGAACCATCATCACGATAATCTTATCGGCGAGAGCGGCTATGCTGTTGGCGCCCCCACTACCGGTAAAGCGAGTATGCGGTCCCCTGCCATCCTCGGATACTCCTGCCGGCCAGTAACTGCCCAGTGCAGTAGAGTTAAGGTTGGCGTACATGTCACATTCGGCTGCACCAAGGATCCCTACTGTGCAGTAGCCCCTGGCGGCGATGGTGCCAAAAGCATCCACCAGTGAGGAGAGAGTTGTCGCCTGATAGGCGGCACGGGGATCGGCGACAGAGATGGGCATGTGAGCGATAGTAGGCCCTACGGTGCCTGCTTCCAGAATTATCGTCATTGTCTTGGCATGGCTCCGCTGTGCCAACCCGGCTGCTAACAAAGGAGTGCCAGTGCCAACGAAAGCGAAGTCGCCATCGGCAAGCTCTCTGGAGACCGCAACCGAGAGCATCTCCATGTAGGTGAACTCATTGGGCTTAAGCTCATGACGCTGCAGATAGGCATCATAACTGTCCGTCATCTGCAACCCTCCTCAGGAAGACTGGTCGGGAGAGGGATTATAGCGATACTGTGGATCAGCTCTGAGAGAAGATAACTTGGCGTACCCGACAGTCCTTTCCAGATAATCCCAATCATCTGTGCTAGCGATATGATCCAGCCAGTAGGACCTGACCTCGGCCAGACTCTTGCGATTAACTGCTGCGGTGTAGGCGCGAAACCAGTCGTAATCGTAGTCATAGTAATCCGGAACTGCCGTTGGGTATGCTCCAAAGGGCTGGACTACGATGGCATCGACGAAATGAGCCGCTATCTGGTTACGCTCGGGAGTACCGCGAAGCTCCTCAGGAGAGCAAAGGCGTTCACACTCCACGATCAGAGTCTTACCACATAAACCCTGATCAAAATCCGGTCCAACCAGACCATCGATGCGAACGGTGCCATCGCTGGCCACTCTTTGCGCCCTGATCACAGACACTTCCGGCATTAAAGGGGGCACGAGGAGAACCTTGACTCCCTCTTCTCCGGTATACATTGTCGAACGAGGAAGATCAGCGAGCATCCTGTTGCTGCGATTGCTAACCGCATCATCTCCGGAGGCAAAGACCGCCGGACGCAGACCATACCCCTGGAAAGGATCATCGATTACCGCATACTTCCGGGGAGGGATCCCTGGGTGGATTGGCTTCCATTTTTCTGTGAATCCCCTCAAGCCTGCTTTAGCAAAAACATCATAGGTGAGAAGGTCACTGCCAAGATCACTCAGACAAGGCATGAAAGGCAAGCCGAGCCGACCAGCCAGGGTGCGTTGTGCGAAGGACCAGTTAGAGTAATCTTCCACTAACTCGATGACACCCTCTTCAATACATTTGCGGGTCGCATAAGCAACCGGCATCCCACCTTCCAAACCTATATAGGTGGTTTCCAGCCACTTTACCAACCCTGCACCTGACAGCATTTCTTCGACCAGAGTACCACCATTCATCGAGAGAAAGAGTTCCCCGATACCCTGG
>WRDA01000064.1 GCA_009783675.1 Symbiobacteriaceae bacterium
CGGGAAATGCCCCTGATTAGCCAGCTTGCGGGAGAGCACGATATGACCATCGAGGATGCTGCGGGAGTGGTCGGTGATCGGCTCGTTCATATCATCGCCGTCCACCAGAACATTATAGAAACCGGTGATCGAACCTTTATCGCTGGTGCCGGCCCGCTCCATTAGCTTTGGCAGCAGAGAGAAGACCGAAGGAGTGTAACCCCGGGTCGCCGGAGGTTCTCCCATGGAGAGCCCGACTTCCCGCTGAGCCATGGCGAAACGGGTTACAGAATCCATCATCAGCATGACATCCAGACCAAGATCCCTGAAGAATTCGGCTATAGTAGTGGCCACGAAAGCCGCTTTTAGGCGCATCAGGGCCGGTTGGTCGGAAGTAGCCACCACCACCACCGAGCGGGCCAGGCCACTTTCGGTAAGATCGCGCTGCAGAAACTCGTTGACTTCTCTGCCACGCTCTCCCACCAGAGCGACTACGTTGACATCAGCATCGGTGTTGCGGGCGATCATGCCGATGAGGGTGCTCTTGCCCACTCCACTGCCGGAGAAAATGCCCATCCTCTGTCCCCGACCACAGGTCAGGAGGCCATCAACCGAACGGATCCCGGTGGATACCTGATCGGTGATGCGGCGACGGGTTAAGGCCGCTGGAGGGTTGTTATAAATCGGAAAGGACTGAGAACTTGGCAGAGGACCCTTACCATCAAGAGGGCGGCCGAGGCCATCCAGGATGCGACCGAGTAATCCTTCGCAGACAGGAACCTGCAGCACGCCACCTGTGGCATAGACGGAGTTTCCCGGACCGATGCCGGTCATATCATCTAAAGGCATCAGGATCATGCGATCACCGCGAAAGCCAACTACCTCGCAGGGGATGCGGTTCTCCCCATCGTCACAGACCACATAACATAGCTCATTAATCAATGCCTGAGGGCCTCTGGTCTCAATAGTCAGACCGACGATCTGCTCCACATGCCCGATCATACGTACGGTCTGAGCACTTTTTATGGTTTCCAGATAGCGAGGAGTGAGATCCGGCAACTTGAAATCAGCGAACTCCATATCCATTGCCACTCCACCCTTAAATCCTAAATCCTAAATCCTTAGACTTTCAACTCTTGCAGTAGTGCTTCCCTCAGGATTTCCAGCTGGGCATCGAACCTGACATCCATCATCCCGAAGGGGCTGTCCACCACGATATCGGTCAGAGGCAGGGTCGCATCGGCCAGACAGTCCAGGGACAGCACCTGACGAAATTCTTCCTTCAGCTTGGCCAGATTCTCCTGGATCAGGGGGTAACGGCTCTGGGGTACCCTAATGATCACCTGAGGCACTTGTTTGAAGCTTCCCAGGGCCTGACGGATGAGTTGCAGGGTAGTTTCCGGACGTTGGTTCAGTTCATCCTCCAGCACTCTGGAGGCGACAGCGAGGGTGATCTCCAGCAGGGCCTGCTCCCCTTCGATAACGCGACGTCGCGCTTCCTGGGCAGCTTCCCGCAGCATTTCCAGAGCCTGTTCCCGGATAGCCTCCGTCTCCGACTGGGCTTCCTCGAAGGCAGCCTGACGACCCTCAACCCGACCTTGTTCATGGCCCTGGCTCCTGGCTGCAGTCAACTCCTGTTCTCTGAGGGCAGCCAGTTCTTCTGCCGCTTTGCGACGCTGCTGCGCTAACTCCTGCAGATCCTTTTCCTTAGCTTCCTTAAGCTCGTTTAACTGGTATAATCTCTGCTCTTCCAGGTTATGCTCCATCTCCTGGATACGGCTCAGGCGACGCTCATATAACTCATGTATCTGCTTCTCGCGGATATCTTCGACTTCGGGACGGGTTTCCTCTCCGGTCTCGCTCTCCCCCAGGGTTTCGATGACCAGAACAGGGTTCTCCAGTTGGACAGGCTCGCCCTCCAGACGCACATATGTGGCCTTGATAATCCTAGACAAGCATATCCTCCCCCTTGCCGCCCCGGGAGATCTGAATTTCGCCCTGGTCTTCCAGCTGACGAATGGCCTGAACTATCTTCTGCTGCGCTGCTTCCACGTCCCGCATGCGTACCGGGCCCATGAAGTCCATCTCTTCCTTGATCATATCGGCGACGCGCTTGGTCACATTGCGCAGGATCATCTCCCGCACCTGCTCGCTGCAGACCTTGAGGGCGATGGTGACATCCGCGGTCTCCACTAAACGCATCATCTTCTGGATGTCGCGGTCGGTGAGATGGATGATGTCCTCGAAGACGAACATACGGCGGCGTATCTCTTCCGCCAGCTCGGCGTCCTGAATCTCCAGATTCTCCAGGATGACCTTCTCGGTAGCCCGGTCGACCCGGTTGAGAAGTTCGACCACGGCGTCGATACCACCGGCGATGGTGAAGTCCTTAGTGACCAGAGTAGTAAGCTTATGCTCCAAGACTTGCTCCACCTGACGCAGAATATCCGGGGAGGTGCGCTCCATGATGGCCACACGACGGGCCACATCCACCTGCATCTGAGGAGAGAGCCCCGAGAGAATGATGCCAGCCTGATCGGGATCCAGATAAGCCAGGACCAAAGCGATGGTCTGAGGGTGCTCGTTTTGAATGAAACTAAGAAGCTGGGTAGGATCGGTCTTGCGGACGAAATCGAAGGGGCGCACCAGCAGAGAGGCGGTTAGCCTGTTGATAATGTCGTTAGCTTTACTGTCACCGAAAGCCTTCTCCAGGACTCCCTTGGCATAGTTGATGCCACCCTGAGCCAAAAATTCCTTGGCTTGGACCAGCTGATAGAACTCGTAGATAACTTCATCCCGCTGTGATTCCGATACCTTGCGCAGATTAGCGATCTCCAGGGTCAGGGTCTCTACATCCTCGTCACGAAAATGCTGGAAGACCTTAGCCGAAGCATCCGCGCCAAGAGAAACCATCAGCATGGCGGCACGCTGACTGGCACGTGGTTTCTGTGCTCCCTTGGCTGCACTCGCTGCCGGTGCTGCATCCATCACGGAACAACTCCTTTAACTTAGCCTTCCTCCATCCATGCGATGACCAGTTTGGCAAACTCCTCGGGTTTGTTCAGAGCGAGGCGGTTAAGCTCATCGACGATCTGCATACGCTGCTTATCCTGAATGGAAGGCTGACTGTCTGGGAGACGAACTTCCTGCTGCAAGGCCAGTTGAGCCGCCATCTCGGCTTCTTCTTCAGCCAGGCGTTTGCGGCGAGCCGCCAGATAGCGCCAGGTAAAGATCAGCACGGCGACGACGATGATGGCCAGAGCGCTGGCGAAGGCAATATTGCGGTAAAAGGTCATCTGCTCGGCGCGGGCCACGGCAACGGGATCGCTGTCATCGAAGAAATCCACGGCGACAACCGTTACCAGAGCTTCACGACCGAGATAACCCTGAATAATCGTCTGATAGTTTTTAATGCTGTCTGCATCGCCGGGAATGAAACGAGAGTTTACGGTCACCGATGCCGCGACCGCCCTGCTGCTTCCCGGTTGAGAAATGGTCTCTCTAAGCACTTCGGAGTAATCATAGTTGACGATATCGAACCAGTAAGTGCCCCCATCGCCAGCCAGGCTCTGCACCTGAGCAGCCACATTCGGCACATTAGCGGTACTACCCGGTATGGCTCCGGCGACTTCACTGCCACCTACCGCTCCCCCGGTCTCCTGGCTGATGATTACGCCGGCTGTAGGGTCTTCGGGATCGATGGGTATGAAGCTGCGGGAGGTTTCGGTAGTGGACTCGGTATTAAACTGCACCGAGACCAGGACGATGAAGTTATTAAAGCCAAAAACTTTACCGAGATCCGCTGTGAGACGGCGCCGGATATTGTTGGCCACCACCTCTTCCAGGTCGTGGAGCTTCACTGTAGAATTAAGGCTGAGAGGGTTTTCCGGTTCGTAAAGTTCCTGCCCGGTCTGATCCACCAGGGTGATATCTTCGGGCGCCAGGTTAGGAACGGAGCAGGCCGCCATATTGATCATGCCGCGAATCGAGGCCTCGCTGGGATAATAACCAGGTTTGAGCATGAGGATGATCATCGCCGAGGAGCGACCTTTCCTGGCGCCATAGGTCTGAGGGGTGGTTTCGATATTCAGATTGACGATGGCATCGGCGACGCCATCGAGGGATTTATACGAGGTGGTCAGCTTCCCAGCCACCCCTTCATTGACCCAGAGCCGGCGTTCCGACTCCGACATGAAGAGATTGCTGTTAGCCAGCACGGAGAGGACATCGGGATCCTTCTTTAAATAGCCGGCGGTGCTGACATCCAGTTGCAAAGACGGGACCTGGGATTGAGGCACCTGAATCGTATAGCGGCCATCGGGCTGGGGAACGACGCGAACCGGAATGCCTCTGCCTTCCAGATAGGCTTTCATTTCGCCAGCAGCTTCCGCAGACTGATCGCCGTACAGGGGAGCGTAATCGATGCGAAAAGCGAAAGTCAGCAAAACCGCCAGAGTTATCAGCCCTACCAGGCCGATCACCAGCATTTGGTAGCGCTGCCTCGTCGTGGTCGATCGCCAGAAACTCCTTATCTGGTCCAGCATCGAACCAAAAGGATTGTCCATTTCTTCACCCCTGTAACCAGCTTAGAAAGACCAGACAGGCTCAGACCTGCATGCGCATGATCTCTTGATAAGCCTCCAGCATCTTGTCCCGCACCTGAATGAAGGTGCGCAGGGTAAGGGTAGCTTTCTCCATAGCGATGGTCGCTTCGTGTATATCCGCTGCCCCCAGCAGCATGGCTACAGTCATCTGATCGGAGACCTTCTGAGCCTGCTGGACCTCAGCCAGTGCCGTTTGCAGCATGCCGGAAAAGTTCAGGCTTTCGGCGGCAGGGGTAGCCTCTCCCAAGAGTCTTCTTTGCCAACTCTCCTCCAGAGGGGTAAGAGCAGCCGTGCGTTGGGAGTTGGCATAGGCAGTGCGGCTTAGGTTGTTCAGACTCGTCAGGCTGCTGATACTATCCATCTTGCTTACCTCCCGATCTCCAGAGCTTTCAGAGCCATACTGCGTGCCGCATTGTGAGCTGCCACGCTGGCTTCATACGCTCTGGTCGCCGAGATCATATCCACCATCTCGATGATGGAGTTGACGTTGGGATAACTGACATAGCCTTCAGCATCGGCATCTGGATGACCGGGATCGTAGACGCGCCGAAATTCGCTTTCGTCGGGCACGATCGCCGCTACCTGCACGCCTCCGCCAACCTTAAGCCTGCCGCCACCGAAGCCGCTGCGCCCGGTGATACCCCAGGCATGAGGCTCTCTGGTGCGGCGCATGGTCATACTCTGACGTAGTTGGCTGCCGAAAGAACTCTGGCGCGTCTCTAAGGCACGCTCCTCAAAGACGATCTGCTGCCGACGGTAGGGGTTACCATCGGCACCGCGAGTCGTCTCCACATTAGCCAGATTGTTGGTGATAATATCCATGCGGAAACGCTGAGCGGTAAGCGCCGAGGCGCTGATATTCATGGTGTTCAGAAGGCTCACGCCAGGTCTACCTCCTTACCTGCGACTGTCCAGTACAGCACTAAGCCACTTCATGCGGTCGCCGTAGAGTTGTGCGGCGGCGCTATAAAGCAGCTGATTCTGATCTCGTGAAGCATTCTCCACTTCGATACTGACATTATTCTCATCATTACGAGCCACGAACCAGTCCTCACGCAGGGAGGGTACAGCGTAATTGCCACCCCGAGGGATGGCGATATGACGCTCACGGGTGCGTCGACCCATTATTTGACCTGCAGTTGCACTACTCTCGGACATAGCCTGACGCAAAGCAGCGTTGAAATCCAGATCGCTTCGCTTGAAACCAGGTGTATCCACATTGGCGATGTTGTTTACCAGAAGCTGTTCCCGTAAGGACGCGGCGTCTAAGGCCCTTTCCAGTACGGTGCTGACATTATACTGTCCTACCGTTGGTTTGATGGAGAGCACGTAGATAACATCCCCTCTTTTGCTGATTGCAGTGCTACAATGTTAACGTAACTCTGGCTGTGGTCCACACGCCTGAAAGCGACGAGAAGCCACGGGCCCTCGTAGTTTGCTTAATGCGTGTGTATGGGGTGCTCTTCAGAGAATTATATAGTAAAGATAGGATTTTGTCTACCCTTTATATGCCCTTAGGCATCCTAATTTTCACACTTTTTTCATCCATTGAGCTAAAGCTTCAAGAGATCGCTTCACATACTCCTCCTGACGCTGTTGTTTGTTCATTTTTTTACCAGAGGCCTCAAAAGAAGGCAGAATCCCGAAGATAGCATTCATGGGCTGAAAATGCTTAGCTTCGGTGCAGGTGATATAATGGACCAGAGCTCCCAGCATAGTCATATCAGGGAGAACCAGAAGCTCCTTATCCTGGATCAGGCGAGCCGCATTTTGGCCAGCCAGCCAACCCATGGCAGCAGATTCCAGATAGCCTTCAACCCCGATAAGCTGCCCTGCACAGAGAACCATGTCATGAGCCTTAAGCTGCAGACTTGGCCTCAGGAGTTCGGGACTGCTCAGGAAGATGTTGCGATGCATACGACCATAGCGCAAAAACTCGGCATTTTCCAGCCCGGGGATCAGACGAAAGATCCGATCCTGCTCGCCATACTTCAGATTGGTCTGAAAGCCCACCAGGTTGTAGAGATCCCCGGCGGCATTATCCTGGCGCAACTGCACCACGGCATAGGGACGCAACCCACTGCCGGGATCCTCCAGACCCACGGGTTTCAGCGGTCCGAAGGCCAAGGTCTCTGCACCTCTCCTGGCCATCTCCTCGATGGGGATACAACCCTCGAAGTATCTGATCTCCTCGAAATCGTGGAGAGGATGGCATTCGGCAGTCAGGAGCTCCTGATGTAACCGTTGATACTGCTCTTTATCCAGAGGACAGTTGAGATAATCGGCTTCCTCTCTGCCATAACGGGAGGCCCTGTAGATGCGGCTAAGGTCCAAAGATTCCAGGGCAACGATGGGCGCCACCGCATCGTAGAAGTAGAGCTGGCTGCTGCCGGTAATCCTTCGTAAGCTCTCTGCCAGAGCCGAGGAGGTCAGAGGACCACTGGCGATAATCCAGGGCTCCTCCCCTTGCAAAGGGAAATCTGTAACTTCTTCGCTAACGACACTCACCCTGGGATGCTGGCGGAGAGTCTGACTGACACAGGCAGCAAAGCCCTGGCGGTCTACAGCCAGAGCCTGTCCGGCTGGGACCTCATGACCGAGTGCACAGGACATAATCAGCGAGCCCAAGCGCGAGAGCTCTTCCTTGAGTAAGCCGGAAGCGCTGGTAAGCCTCTTGCTCTTCAGGGAATTGCTGCAAACCAGTTCGGCGAACTCTCCGGTTTGATGAGCTGGAGTCTGCTTTGAAGGACGCATCTCGTGAATGACAACTTCGCAACCCAGGCGAGCC
>WRDA01000065.1 GCA_009783675.1 Symbiobacteriaceae bacterium
ACGGTTCTGCTTACTTCCAGATGACCTGTTCTTCTTCGTATTGGCTGCGTGCTTCCTTTTCCTCTCCCTTGAGGCCAATGGATACCAGGGCGAAAGGCACCAGATTATCCGGCAGGTCCAGGATCTCTGTGACCTTCTTCACCATTTCATCTCCCGGGTAAACACCCATCCACAGACTGCCAAGGCCCATGGCTGTCGCAGCCAGGAGGATGTTCTGGGTAGCCGCAGCGCAGTCCTGTTGCCAATAAGCCTGCACGGCTACTCTTTCGCCATCGAAAAAGCGGTTCTTGTCTCCCGAGATCACCAGAACCACCGGCACCATACCACAAGCCTTCTTGCCGGTATCAGCCAGCTTCTGCAATAAACCCGGATCCTGAACCACTGTGATATGCCAGGGACGTCTGTTCCCTGCAGTCGCAGCCGCCATGCCTGCTTTCAGCAGTTGTTCGATTTGTTCTTTGGTCACCGGGCCCTCGTTGTAGACTCGGATGCTGCGGCGCTCGAAAAGCAGATCGATTTTTTCCACCATGTTTTTCCTCCTTTTGGTTTCTTGCGTAGGTCGTAATTGTTACTACTATATTTAGGCATGATATGCATGAATCCCTGTTTTTTGTAAAACTAAAAAACTCGGGTGCGTATATCTTAGATCTGCCTCGGGTTGAACCGAAGAATCGCCCGCGAACTCACGGGAGTTCATATCGATATCTACTGCATGCGATTGGCTAAGACGCAGGGATTAGCATTGTCATGGTAGAATCCAATACGAAGGTGTTTGCCAGTTCGCGAATTATCACTTGTCCCAAGTTTCTATTTTTTGCCCCAGGCACTAAGGCGGGTGACCCTTTGCACGAACCACCTCTCGCTGAAGATAGTAAGGTATCCAAGGATACTCTAACTGATCTCTCAGAGTTTGAAGTCCCCAAGAAGGGTATCATCGCTTCCATCAAGAGCGACTTTGCCCCTAAGTTTCCTGACGATTTTTCAATTGCAGAAGGGCGCGCCAGCGTGATAACCATCGCCTGGCCTGCTCTTTTAGAGTCCTTCCTGCTTAACCTGGCCAGCATGGTCAATACCATGATGGTCGGCGGTCTTGGCACCTGGGCTATAGCTTCCGTTGGTTACAGCAGCCAGCCACGCCTGTTAATAACCGCAGTGTTCCAGGCTTTCAACACCGGAGCTACTGCCCTGATCGCCAGGGCCAAGGGTGCCGAAAAACCCGAAGAAGCAAATATTATCATGCATCAGGCAGTCTTGTTTTCGATGACTGTCTCCGTCCTCCTGGCTTTCCTGGGTTACCTCTTCGCCGAACCCATGGTCATCTTCATGGGTGCCAATGAAGAGCTGACCATCGCAGGTGCGACGGAGTATTTTAAAATCATCATGCTCACCTTCCCGGCTAATGCCTTTTCTCTGGCTGTAACTGCGATGCTGCGGGGTATCGGTCAAACCAGAGCTTCGATGATCTACAATGTAACGGCTAATGTGATCAACGTCTTTTTAGGCTTTCTTCTCATTCACGGACGTTTCGGCTTTCCGGCTTTAGGAGTTCGGGGAGCTGCTATCGGACTGGGAGTCGGGCAGGTTGTAGCGATGTTCATTGCCTTCATTACTGTCCTGCACGGCACCGACATGCTTAAGCTCTCCCTGAAACTCTTTTTAAAGATCGACCTCGGCGTGTTACAACGCATTCTCAGGATCGGTACTCCTGCCATGTTTGAGCAGTTATGCATGAGAGCCGGAAACATCATGTTCTCCCGCATCGTAGCCTCCTTAGGCACAGATGCCTTTGCTACCCACCAGATCGCCATGAACATCCATCAGATGACCTTTATGAACGGGCAGGCTTTCGGTGTATCGGCCACCTCCCTCCTTGGCCAATCTATGGGTCGTAAACGTCCCGACCAAGGTAAAGCTTTGGTGCAGCTCTGCAGGCGCTATGCTCTCTACCTCTCTCTGACCATTGCTGCAGTCCTGGTGGTCTGTGGCCGACCTCTGGTGGCTCTGTACACCGAGGACCCTGGTATTATCGCCATGGGCGCAATGCTGATGTGGATCGTCGCTATTTTGCAGCCTCTGCAGTCATCACAGCAGGTTCTCGCCGGTGCTCTGCGTGGTGCCGGAGATACTAAGGCGGTAGCAATCTGCATCTTTATCGGTATTGTGGTCATCAGGCCAGTGATGTCCTACGTGCTGGTTAATGGCTTCGGATTGGGATTGATCGGTATCTGGCTATCCCTTGGCATGGATCAGTCGACACGCTCGGCTTATACCCTGTGGCGTTTCGCCTCCGATCGCTGGATTACAGTTAAGGTATAATAAACCGCCCCAGGCAGCAGCCTGAGGCGATACAGATAATTACACCCAATTTAAATCTCCTCAGCTTAAGTTTCCTCAGCGGATACTCTCTTGATGTGTTCGCTGAGCTTTTTATCTTCACGCTGAATATGGTTGACCAACCAGCGTACGAGGATGGTATTTACATCCTCGCTGAGATCACTGGAGGAACCATTATGATGGAACCTTTCGACAAGTTCGTCCACTGTGTCTCTGAAGTCATTATGCAGGTGCTGGTGGTTTTCCAGATCCGGATAGCCATACTCTATCTGCAGCGCTTCTTCATCGAAGAAATGACTCGCCACATGGTTAAGCAGAAAGACGAGTGTGTCGTTTAGCTTTTCGGTATCTGATCCTTCTTCGCAATAGCGTACCAAGTCTCCCAAGCGATCGAAGATTCTTTGATGCTGCATGTCGACCATGGCGTTCCCGGTGATTAGGCTGTCGTCCCAGGCTATACCAGCAGGCTTCTTATAAATATCGCTCATCTCAGGTCTCACCCCCATATATGTCAGATAGTCACAGGACAGCTCAGAAGCGTGCAGCCTTTTATAGGGAAGTCTGCATTCATTTCGTGTATCAGTTTACCGTTTCGCTGTCTGCTCTGAGAATCCTTTATACGCTCTGCTCAACTGGTATCCTCTAACCTCCCGTTATGCTTTCCTCAAATAATACCCGGATACGCATAGCCACCAGGAATTTACGGGAATTTTACCACAATAATGGAACATGCTTGCGTTAACTATGCTAATAAGATATATTATATCAAACCTTTATGACGGCAATCCTGGCCCACAATCCGCACAGCTGGCATTATGGTCGGTAGCTCGCCTGAGGTCGATCTGTTTTTGGTTGATCTTAATGTGAAGCCACGAAGCAGCGTATTTTTGTACAGAGGTTTACATTATGATATGCAGGGGGACATGTAATGTCAATACTGAGTAAAGCGAAATGGGTGACAGTGCGTCGAGGAGTGAGCAGCCTGCTGGTCGCTCTTCTGATCATCACCCAACTCTCGGGGATTTATTTCACCCCCAGAGCATCCGAAGCGGAGGGTAATGGTGGATCCTCCGAAGTAAACATCCTAAAGACGGTCAGCGGTGTAGCAATCAATGACTGGAGCGTAGAGAACCAGCAACGCCTGGATGCCAAAGATGATCTGCTGTTCAAACTCTACGAAGTAGGCTTCGATGGCAACGGCAAGATGATCCCGGTGGGAGATCCCATCGGCTCGACCAAACTGGATGCCAATGGCCATATCGTCTTTGTCAATTGTTTACCCAGCCAGTGGTATGCTATCGTCGAGGTTCTGGAGAACTCTGCCGAAGCCATGTTCTATCAGGCCGATCCGGTCTATGTCTATTTAGGTGAGAACGGCGTCATGAGCTCATTAAAGCAGGCTAATGCCCAGAAGGACTTCACAGTGCAATGGTCCGGAAATTATGCCAAAGGACTGAAACTGGTCTTTAGCAATGGAGAGTTTCATGTAGGATCGAAACCCGATGGCAGTGGTCAAAACTTTACCACCGAACGATTCGATGCCCTGATGCCAGACGGTAGTTGGATAGCTACTTACTGTGCCGATCTCGGTGCTCATAATATCTACGGCAACTACCGTTTCGATGAGAACAACCACGGCTTCGACGAACACGAAATGCTCTACCTGATCGCCGCCTTCGATTTCATCAATGACAATGTCGGTGGATGGTACTACACTGAGGAACTGGCAGGCCTACAGACGGTGAACGGCAAGGCTATCGCCCAGATTGTCTTGTGGAATCTGATCCTGGAAGTGGATACTGACGATCACGGAGGCTACGCCAAGAACTGGTATGAGATGATTCATCCCGGTGCCAACAATGGTTTAAGCGATGATAAAAAGGTTAAAGTCGCCAAGATCGAAGGGACCGACGAATGGTACCTTAGCATGGGTGAGCCAACCCATGAGGGTGGTTTACGCGAAGGTCTTCTCTTCCTGGGCGATGTGGTAACCAACGACTATACCATGGCTAAGGATGCAGAAATCAAAAGCATCAGGGAACTGGTAGACGATATTCTGCAGAATCCTAAAGCTTATGTTGCTCTGTATAAGGATAAGCTCGATCATCCTGCTTCCGGTCAGGAGTTCGTCGCCGGTGCCGCTTTCATCAAGGGTGACGACGCCCGTTACGATCCCATCGACCAGCAGCGTCAGATGCTTGTCCTCTTCGGCACTGCCGTCGTCTTCGACAACAGGGTTAAGCCAAGCACAGATCCCATCGCCATCCCCATCGCCAAAAAGACCATAGGCAGCACCGACTCCCAGGACCTCTTTACTTTCGATGCTGTCCAGGTTACAGCCATAGGTAGCGAGATTCCTGTTCCGGAAGGCCGAAAAGGTCAGGCGACCATCAAGGGGGAAGGAAGCGGTGCAATCGAGATCGGCTCCCTGACCCCTGGGGTTTATTTCTTCATGATCTCGGAAGACAAAGATGCGACGAATCATGATGAGCAGTGGTTGTACGACGACCACTGCTACTGGGTGCAGATCACCGTCACCGATAACCTGAATAACACTGCTACGGCAGCCATCACCGGCGAGCGGGGCAGTCCGGACTTCGAAAATTATAAGCAATATGTGCCGGGAGTAACCTCGGTCCTCATCGAAGGCAGCAAAACCGTAGTCATCGAAGGTGGCAGCATTTATGCCGGGCCACCAAGGACCTTTGCCTTCTCCGCCGTGGAAGTCGTTGAAATCGGAAGTGAAGAGCTCATTACAGGAGGCAGAAGCGGAACGGCAACTGTCGATTCCGGAGAGTTCGCTATCGGCATCAACGCTCTCACCGATGGTATCTACTACTTCATGATCAGCGAGGAAGCCGGTCCTGTTGGCGAAGGTTGGGAGTATGCCGATCCCTGGTGGATCGAGGTAACAGTAACCGATCAGGGAGACAGTACAGCCACAGCAATTATCAGCAGAGTCGTCGCCTTAGCTGACTTGGAGGATGAATCTCCTCCTGTACGGACCAAACCAGAATTTGTCAATACCTACACACCGGAAACGGTCGATATTGAGATCAGGGGGACAAAGACTGTCGAGAGTGATGATGCCTACTCGGAGCAGGAGTTTACCTTCTCTGCCGTGGAGGTTGATGCCATGGGCAGCCACAGCGAAGTAATATCTGGATTCACCGGCGATGATAAGATCAAAATCATCGGTAATGGGACTTTTTGTATCGAGATCACAGATCTGCCACCGGGAGTGTATTACTTCAGAGTTAGCGAAGTGATCGATGTTGCCGAGAAAAAAGCCTACTGGGAGTACGACGATCACGCCTTCTGGGTCGAAGTCGTGGTTACCGATGACGGCAAGGGCAATGCCGAAGCAACTCTTTCGCGCAGTGGTAGCGCTGACTATGTTAACTTCTACGAGATTCCCCTCACTTCCATTACCCTGACCGGAACGAAGGAGATAACCGGCGACTTCCAGGGTCATTTCCCCCGACCTTTCTCCTTCACCGCAATTGAAGTGGACAATATGCGCAGTAATAATGCCGTCGCCGCAGGCCGGACAGGCTCGGTGAGCATCAGAGCCGGAGAAGCCAGTATTCCTTTCGCCATCACCATCGACGGTCTCACCGTGGGAGCGCATATCGAGCCGGGAGACCCTAACCACGACCCCAATCATGATACCTACGAAGATGCTGTCTACTATTTCAGAATTGAAGAGGATGCCTATAGTGGTGAAGGCTGGCTGTATAACAAGGATCAAAGTGTCTACTGGATTAAAGTTATCGTATCCTTCGCTTTCGATGACGTCAGTAATCAGTGGCTGACTAAAGCAGATATTATAGCTATCTGCGATAGTTCGACAGTCTCAACCAGTCTGGCAGAAATGCCTCTGATCTTCACCAACCATTACGAAATCGAACCGGCCAGTATTACCCTCAGCGGTAGCAAACTCATCACCGGCAAGCCCTCTGGGGATCTGCCACAGTTCACCTTCGATCTGGTCCAGGTTAATGCCATGGGCAGTAAGACTGAGATTCCTGACGGCATCTCCCTCTTCGGACAGCCATTGGACGAAACCGGCAGGTATAACTTCTCTATCGCTGACTTAGGACTTGGCGTCTATCGCTTCATGATCACGGAGAACATCCCGGAAACGACACCCGCTTATTGGACCTACGACAGCCATGCATACTGGGTACAGGTCAGCGTGACCGATGATGGCAAGGGTCAGGCGGTGGCGACCATTACCTCCGAAAGGGATAGCAGGAACTTCACTAATAATTATCAGTATGTCCCCGGTGTTACCTCGGTCGTCATTCCTGTTAGCAAGCAGATTGAGGGTGTCTACGCTGGAGAGGAACCACGATTTGACTTCACAGCGGTTCAAGTTGCAAGCTTAAACAGCAACTCTCTGGTCCCCGGAGGGAAATCGGGCACAGGGTTCGTCACTGGTTCCGGTGAGGCTTTCCTGACTATCAGCGGTTTAACCGAAGGCACCTATATCTTTAAAATTAACGAGGTCTTCACCAGCAGTCCAAAGGACGGATGGACTTACGATTCACATTCTTATTGGATCGAGATCATCGTCAGCGACTCCGGCGAAAGCACTGCCATAGCTACTCCTGGCCGCATCAGCGGTGATAAGTTGTTTACCAATAAATATGTATCTAAAAGCACAGCGCCAGTTTCTTTCTCCGGTCATAAATTTATCGCCTTCGATTTTGTTGCCTCCTACCCTAAGGAGACCTTTACCTTCGACGCGGTGCAGGTCGATGGTCTGCCTACCTTGAGCAGACCTATCCCTGGGGAAATTGGTGTGATCTCTGCCGATTATCAGGTGGCAGTCAGCAATGTCGGTGATGAATATCCAGGGGAGTACAGCTACAGTATTACCATCCCGGCAGGATTGGAAACCGGTGATTACTACTTCCGACTAAGCGAACGCATCCCTGCTCAGGTTGGCAACTGGAAGTATGATTCCCATGTCTACTACATCAAGATCGCCGTGACCGATATCGAGGGC
>WRDA01000066.1 GCA_009783675.1 Symbiobacteriaceae bacterium
GATGGTGAGACGATTCTGGCTAACGGGGCCGTTCTCATCGAAGATGGTGTCATCAAAGAGTCAGGAACAGTTGGCGATCTTAAAGCCAGGCACCCTGAGATCAGCGAAGTGATCGACTATGGTGAGGCGACCATCTTACCAGGGCTGATCGATATGCATGTCCACATTGGTTTTTTTACCAGCCAGAGGCGGCCAAGCGGTATCAACGACATCTACATGGTAGGTTTCAATGCCTTCGATTTTGCTCACAAATCTTTGTCTGCCGGAGTGACCACCCTGCGCGATGTCTCCAGTCCCGATGGCGTCTGCCAGAGTTTGATCGATGCTGGCAAGAAGGGCTGGTTACAGGTACCCCGCATCCTGCATAGCAACCGTTCGATCAATGCTACCGGAGGTCACGCCTGGTCCACCGGCGATGCCGCTGTCGAAGCCGATGGTGTCGATGCCATAAGACAGGCGGTCCGTCAGCAAGCTAAAGCAGGAGCGACCTGGATCAAGGTGATGGCCAGTCATCGCTCCCCAGGGGTCTCGGAGTACACCCAGGAAGAACTGGACGCTGCTGTGGATGAAGCCCATCGCCATCTTTGCAAGATCGCAGTTCATTCCAGCATCCAGCCATCTCTGGAACTGTGCATCAATGCCGGTTTCGATACCATCGAACACGGCTGCGATATCACTCCCGATCAGGCTCGGCGCATGGTCGAGAAAAACATTACCTGGGTCCCAACGCTTCTGGTGCACAAGACAACCTATGATCATCTGAAAGCGATCATCGATGCTGGCAAAAAACACACTTTCAGCGAACGCCAGCAGGAGACCTGGCGGGTTTATGAGCCTGCGGTTGCCTCTTTAAAAGCGAACCTGATGCCCTATTATGAGATGGGAGTGACCATTGTCGCCGGGACCGATATGATCGGAGAGCATCTGAAGGCTGCTCCGGTCGCTGATGAATTGGTAGTCATGGTCGAATACGGTATGTCTCCCCTGAAGGCCATTGCAGCAGGCACCTCGGTTTGCGCCAGGGTCCTTGGCATGGAAGGGCAGATCGGCATCCTGGCTCCGCAGGCCCAGGCAGATATCCTGATCGTCAACGGTGATCCGGTAGCCGATATTAATGTATTAAACGATGTCAAGGCGGTTTACTTCGGGGGCAAAAAAGTCTGTTAAGCTAATCAGCAACCAAATATAGACGCACCTGCTACATTACCTGGCTTTCATCAGGTCATGAGCAGGTGTCGTATTATTCAAATTCGACGCAGAGTTCACCGCTTACGGGCTAAGTCACAAAACCTTGTCTGACAATTATACGATAGGAGTCTTATGTATGAAGCGTCAGGGAGAAATCGACCTTGCTCTGCTCTTACCCAGAGCAGTGGACAACAGTTATAAGGGCAAACCCTTTGCCAGGTACTTCTTCTACCTGATCACCGCCGTAACCATCATCAGGAGCTGTATCCATATCCTGGCTCCCGATGGCGGAGCTCAAAGCATTGCGACCATTCCTTTGGATAGCTACTCACCACCGGCAGCTGCCGCTGTGGTCTATCTCTTCGCGGTATGGGGGCTCTCACAGCTGCTGTTGGGAGGCCTGTATCTGGTGGTTTGCATTAGATACCGGTCATTCATACCCTTGATGTATCTAACCGTGTTTATCGAGTATAGCACCAGGATAGTCATCGGCTGGTCCAAACCAGTGACCATTCTAGGAACTGCACCCGGGGCGCTGATGAATTATGTAATGGCTCCCCTGGCGCTCGTTCTGATGCTGCTCTCTATGATACGTTCATCCGGTGTTCACCGACAACGCAGGTAAGCATGCTTCACACACCATCGAAATATAGCTTCATGAGGAGGACTGACCATGATCTTCGATTGCGATTCCCACCTGTCACCCTACAGGAATCACGCTAAAGCCATAGATGCTGCCGGATTAAATAACCTGTTCGAGGAAGCAGGCGTCGAGCGAGCCTTGATCTGGCTGATGCCCCAGGGAGTCGATGATGTCAGCGAGAGTAATCGTTATGTTCACCAAAGCGCTCGCCGCTATCCCCGTTTCCTCCCCTTTGGCTGGACCAATGTGGCTGAAGGCCTGGGGAAAGCTAAGGATGAAGTAAAGAGATGCCTCCTGGAGTATGGCTTTCCCGGAGTCAAGCTAAATGGAGCCCAAAACGAGTACGCCATCGATTGCCGGGAGGCTATGTTGGTCTGCGAGACCATCGCCCGTTACGATGGTATGATCGCCTTTCACATCGGAGCCGACTCTCCAGACTTCACAAGTGCTTATAGGGCGGCTAATGTTGCTAGAGCCTTCCCGGAGACCACTATCCTCATGGTTCACATGGGTGGTGCGGCTGAACCCGACAGAGCACATGAAGTCATCGAAGTCGCTAAGGTGCACCCAAAGATGATGCTGATCGGCAGCGCTATCGCTGCGCAGCGGGTGAAACAGGCAATCGACATACTGGGAAGCGAAAGGGTATTGTATGGGTCAGACTCACCTTTTCATAGCCTGGATACAGCTCTGGCTGACTACGCCAGCATGTTGAATGAGTATAGCGAAATCCAGCGGGATATGGTGATGTATGAGAACGCTGCGCGCATATTCTTGGGGCAACCGGATTAGTAAGCATCATATGGCCAATTGCATCATTTACTCTGCTTTTATCATATGGAGAGATAACATCCGGAGGGATAACCAACATGAAATGCCATTTCTACCATGACATTAAAGAGTTTTATGACCTCACCCACAAGATCCTTCTGGCACAGGAAGCTCAGAACCTGATCCTCCTTGGCAATATCTACATCGGCATTGACGGCAGTGACATAAGGGGTTGGCGTGACCCTGTTAACTGGGTAATGATTACCGTCAGCGAAGGGGAGGAGATCCTCCTAATCGCCCTGATGACGCCGCCTCATAACATCGTCCTGCATTCTTGCGGGACTGAGAGTGAAGTAGAAGCCATTCGCTGCCTGATAGAGGGATTGCAGGAGCGGCAGATTGCAGTCCCAGGCGCAATGAGTGAAAAATCCCTGGTGGATCTGTTCGCCGGAGAGTATGCAGCTGCTCAAGGACTCACAGCCAAGACACATCAGGAGCAGCGGATCTACGAGCTTACCAGAGTCGATTCCGGGATCCCGCTGCTGGCTGCGCCATTGCAACTGAGGGCGGCTTCTCCGTCGGATATGGCTTTTTTGCCCTGGTGGGATAACGGCTTTCAAGCGGCGATACCCGGGTCCGAGATCTCTCTTAGCGAGTCGGCAGAAGCTGCGCGCTATATGGTACAGAACAGAGGAGTATACATTCTGGAAGATGAGGGCATCCCTGTCAGTATGGCCAGATTGCATCGGGAGATGAGGACTGCCTGTGGCATCGGATATGTCTATACT
The DNA here is from genome assembly GCA_009783675.1 of Symbiobacteriaceae bacterium. Lineage (GTDB taxonomy): Bacteria > Bacillota > JAAYKD01 > JAAYKD01 > WRDA01 > WRDA01. The sequence continues at coordinate 3,391 of WRDA01000066.1, forward strand.
CCACCCTTCTTGCGCGGTCGCGGCTATGCCACTGCCTGCGTCGCCGCAGTATCTCGTATCGCCCTGGAACGAGGCTTTGCGCGCTGCGTCCTCTACACAGATCTCGCTAATCCCACCTCCAACAGTATCTATCAGAAAATAGGCTACAGGCCAATATGCGATTCCCGCATGATTAAGTTTGAGCCTAGGACATCCGGATGATTAAGATGGAAAGTTTACTGTTTTGCATCGAGCGTAAATAATGGATCCTCGTTGACCGCCACAAAATCAGGACGTGAAGAACCTCACCTGTGACCTTATCTCAGATGGGGTCTTTTTTATGTACTGCCGGAATACCGACCTGGTTTTTGAAGGTACTCCATCTGAATACGGGTCTGCCTCGGTTTACTGCCGATTTTCTGGCATAAAACAGGTCATTTTTGTCGCAAAATAGTTTTCGTTGCCGTAGAAAGCTTTCTGCGCCACTTTCATTATATAAAGAAACCCGTAGGTTTATAATGCTGCTTGTGACATGATCTTAGCCCAGTTGAGGGTATAGTTTAAATGCAAGGAGGTCCGTATGAAACTGCTCAAAGGAGTCGCTACCTTCATTGGTGTGCTTGTTATGGTCGGACTCATCATTACTATCCTCTCACCAGTTGAGGAAGCAAAAACTACAGATCTGATGTCTGTAGATGGTAGCCAGGTTGCCATCTCAAGCTTCACTACACCAGAGCAGGGAAGCCGCAGCCTATCTGCGATAAAATATAAAGAAACGGGTAACTATAATGGTCTGAAGATAACGGTCAACAATGTTCGTGTAGGTAAAGACCAACTGTTCTTCAAAGCTAAAGACGGATTTGCTTACTATCTCCTGGACATCACATTTGACAACACTTCCAACAAGTCAGTCAACATCAGCGTTATTCTTAATCTTTGCATGGTCGACTCCGAGGGTTGCTCCTACAATACATCGTTCTATCTTGACACCAAGGGTTCGCTGGGCGGAGAGATAGCTGCAGGGAGACGGATGCGCGGAGAAGCAGTATTCGAAGTACCGGTGGAAGCAGAGGCTCTTGAGTTTGTGTTCAATCCTATTTTGGGTAAATCGCTCTTCTTCGAGGTACCCACTGTATCGCAAGTCCTGGCAATCGATGACTAAAACACCTGAATAGTTACGACAAGATAGTCGTTTTGTGTTTATGCAAAATAAAAGATTGAATTGGAGGGTTTAAAATGGATCAGTACATTACCTGTACGCATTGCGGTGAAATGCTCATGTTGGGATCATATTTTTGTTCCAGATGTGGAGCCAGTATGCTTGAAGAAGAGGATATGTCAGCGAGTCTGGCTGCTGAGGAGAGATTTGATCACAGGATGCCTTTCATCTGGACTAAAAGAAATGTAATGATCGTCATTGCGGTTTTGTCTATAGTAGCTTTATTGATCGGAGTAATGAACCAAAAATAGGATACCAACTTCCTGTTTCAGTCGAAGTTAGGAACCTGCTCTTTACCGTAGAAACGAGTACAATAGCAACCAGTCCTGAATTATCTCTTCTGCCAGGCATTGGCGAAAACCGCCACCTGGGTCCTGGCATTCCAGTCAGCCTCGATGAGGATGCTTAATGATTGCTGATACTCCTTCATCTGGAAAAGATCCCCGGCACTTAGAGATACTCGCCCTTCCGGAAATAGTTCCGGACAGTCCAGAGTTAAGGGATGCAGGCAGTATATCCACATGAGATGGCCGGGATGGAATAGTCCGGCTGCTCCGGGAGGCATGGCAAGCATGCTGCCTTCCCAACCGGTATATAACATAAGATTCAGGTCGGTGCATTTACCGTATGAAGTAGTCTGCACACCTCCGTCGAATGTATGAGACTTAAGCGCCGCGAGCTCTATCTCTGAGCCGCCTTCGTGCTTAAGTCTTACATTCGAGTTAAGCGGCATGATGAGCCGAGTATAACCAGGAAGCGAAGTGAACTCAGAGCTCTCCAGGTTGATTTTTGCAGTGGATAACCTCACCTGGAAGTCTCTGTTCGTGTATGATGACCCGGACGGATAGATCGCCAGTTCACGGGTTACGCCTCCGCTCCACTGAGTTTCCCGCTGCTGGTCTGCTTTGATGATTTTGTAGTAATGCATGGCTTCTCCTTTCTATATCTGAGGAGCATGTCAAGTATGCTCTTGTCCCTATATTGGCTGCCAATCCAGAGCATCCAGACCGTATTGTTCGATAATATCCTTTAAGACGTCCGGGTAGGTGCTCGCCGTTGCGTATCCACAGCGGCGTAAGGCGTAAGCGCCTCTGCTGCTGTTGAACATCACATCCCGAAAGGGTTGGTAACGACCAGCCAGGAGAAGCAGGTCCTTATGATCTGCCCAACTTTCCTGGACGCTGTAGTAGGCTCTGAAGTAGTCATCGATTGCATACCTGGTGCCATAATACTCTTCGAAGGTTCTGCAAATAACACTGCCTGCCGAACCTCTGCCCTTGATACCGAAGAGATTGTAGGAGAACAACCCGGTATATCTGTCCACCGGCAGGCTCTGCCCCCAGCCTGTTTCCAGGATGGCCTGAGCTACCTGAAGAGCGGCCGACATTCCACTTTGTCTTTGAGATTGCAAAGCTAAAGGGGTAATGATGCTGATAAACTCCTCCCGGCTGGTCAGGGGTTGGGCTGAAAACAACTCGCCCAGATAGACGCGCACTGTAAATTCATCGATGATGGTCTGCCCATCCGCAGTCGTGCCTATGGCCTGTAAGCGCCGGTCCCCTTCGTGCTCTGACCCAGGTCTAAACACGACCTCATCTGCGGAGTCTGACACAACACCTATAACCTCGTACGATCCCCAGGACGGGTTGCGGATACGGTATTCTACTCTTTGCAAAGGCACATTAGCCAGCGATGAGAGCTCAAGTTCACCGGTAACCACCTGCCCGGGACCTGCCCCCTGCAGGACGATGCTGGGTGTGTCAGGTACAGTGACCCTGATAGGGTTACTGGTATGGATTTGGCCATCGGTAGCCACTACCCGGACGAAGACGTCCCACTCCCCTGCCATCTCCGGACCGGGAAACCAGCGGTAATCCCCCCAGGGAACTTCCTTCAGCATTTCTTCTTGGTTTTGCCAGGGACTAATCACCCAGTACTGGGTACTATCCACATCAAAATTTCGTGAAATAGCCAGGGTTACAGGCACTTTACCCACGTCTGCTACCGCAAAATTGTGTAGACGAACATAGGGTGTATTATCCACCTCAGGGACCTGTGCCAGAATGATTACCTGCTCACTCCGGTGAGGATTGCCCAAAGCGTCAAAGGCTATCGCCCGCACCCCTATCCTGCCGGTTTGACCAGCTGGTGGGTAATGCGTATAAACACCATCAGGATCCGTGTGTGGGGACCGAGTGCTGCTGCCGGTGCTGAGTTCGCTGAACTCATACTCGACGCCGTTTACAGTAAAGTTGCTGCTCATGCTCATCTGGATCTCACCGGTCATCTGCTGGTCTGCTACCAAGCCCATTAGCTCTACCTTGGGTGTCAGCGCCAGGTGTACCTGGGCGGCCGTCCCCATCAGAAATACCCCGTTTGCACCCAGGATAGTCGCTGCCAATATACCAGAACTGCCGTTGAAAGTCAGATCAGGCAGCCACTGTGCTGCCCCGTCGGCAGAGCTGCTCATAGCCACGATCTTGCCAGTTCCGCTGATGGGATCCAGGAAGTAGTACCTGGTCTGACTTCCACCAGCAGGAGGCGAACCA
>WRDA01000067.1 GCA_009783675.1 Symbiobacteriaceae bacterium
ATAATGGTGGTTGCCAGAGATAGCAGCACCACGGCGACTGCAGCGATCCGCTTTGACTTCACCAGCTCCTCTTCCTCGGAGAGCGCTGCCTGCTCCGGCTCCTGTGGCTTGAAGCCCAGAGCGCTCAAAGTGCGGATCATCTGGTCGGGATAGATACGGGTCGCATCGTAATCGACCAGCACTTCCTGATGAGCGAGGCTGACATGCGCCGAAACCACACCGTCCATTCTCGTCAGCGCACGCGTGATGGATTTAATGCATAAGGAGCAATGCATCCCACCGACACTTAAATGGAGTTTGCTCATCAGCGACTTTCCTTAGCTTTGAAGCCGAGGGCTTTGATTCGATTCAGGATGTGTTGAATCGAAACCTCGGTGGTAACCTCCAAGACCAGTTTTTCGCTGGTATAACTGATTTCCGCAACCCTGACTCCTGGTATTTCACCGAGAACGTCTTTGAGACGATTCTCGCATCCCTCACAGTGCATACTTTTCACCGTGAAGGTTTTTACTTCTGGACTCATAGTTATGATTCTCCTCAAAAATCCCGTAGCTGAGTTTTAAGCTGCAGTATCTTCTTCTCTATCGTCTCAATCACCTGCAGAAACTCGGTGTCCTCTTTGCCGGATGGATCATCGAGACCCCAATCTTCGCGATGCTTGCATGGGAGATTCGGACATTCCACATTGCAGCCCATCGTGATCACCACATCCACCGAAGGGATTTCTGCCAGCAGCTTTGAGCGCTGCGTCAACTCCATATCGATGCCATAGATTCGCATCATCAGTCGTACCGCATCGGCATTGATGGCTGGTCGGAGCTCTGTTCCTGCAGAATAGGATTCAAAACAGTCGCTGGCGAAATGCTTTCCCAGAGCTTCAGCTATCTGACTACGGCAGGAGTTATGGACACAGACAAAAGCAACCTTGGGTAGCCTAACTACCTGCAATCTCCTTCTCCTCCTTTTCGGGAGCGACAGTGGTAAGCTGATGAAGCAGTTGTAGTGCTGCCTCAGCACCCTCTGTACTTATAGAGTAATGTGTCCATTTACCATCTTTGCGTGCAGAGACGATACCACTTTCAACGAGAATCTTCATATGGTGTGAGAGCGTTGGTTGCCCGACTCTGACCTTCGCCAAAAGCACACAGGCGCATTTTTCGCCGCTCTGCAGCATCTCTAAAACTATTAACCTCGTTTCATCGCAGAGCGCCTTAAACACCTTGGCATGTTCCAAGTGATGGTTATTCATTGTGCACAAACCTTTCCCATTTTATTCCCAATGTGATATTTGCCGCGAAAAGGAAAACTTTAGCCTTGCCTCTCTCACTCCGTCATCTGATCACTAGGCAGACCGATCCGTTCTCCAATCTTGCGCTGGAAGAGACCCTCATAGAGCAAATGTGACGAATGCTCAACAGCACCTGCTCTTCTTCTGCGGGCCTGCACAATCACAGCTTGGTTCACCGCCAGTGATCCAGCCGGTGATGATCGCTGCCGCACAGCCCACGCCAGCATCGACTTCAATCGCTTTGGCCGGGCAGTTCAAGGCACAGGCTCCGCATTCCATACAGGCATCGCGATTGACGATTTGAACCTCTTTTTCCTTCATGGCAAATACTCCATGAGGACAGACCATCGTGCATAAACCGCAGCCGATGCATTTCGATGGCGAGAACGAGAGAGTGACAACATCCTTCAGATAGGTGAGAGTCATTGTTTTTTACTCCTTCCGAACAGATGAGAGACAAGCAGCATGATACCGCCAAGGATAGACGCAGTGCAGATCAACGGCAGCGATCTCTCCATTTCCTTCTTTACCCCTGACGGCGAAGTATAGGTTGAGCTACCGGTGAAGTTCATAGCGAGATAGGCGGAGAGCGCCGGGAAGAGCAATACCTGACCAGCCGAGCGGAGCAAATTGCCTTTGGCGAATCTTCTGCTCAAGGTCAGAAGGCTCACGACCCAACCAAGACCTAAAAGCCATCCTTTCAAGGAGAACGCCTTGCCCGGAATGTAGGGAAGGAGCAGCGGTGTCAGTACCGATCCGGTGACCACTGCACCTGTATAGGCAGTTATGTCAACCTTATCGAAAGGTCGGGCGGCAAACTGATTGGATAACAGCAGCGCGCCGAGAATCGGCATCGTGATCTGCATTGCCGGAACAAACTCCATCGGCACCAGAACCAGCCGATCCCAAAAGGTGAACTCCACCATGCGCATTTCTCTGGTCGCTTGGTATCCGGCAGTGATAAACCCTTTGATATCTCTGGCTCGCACAGGCCCGAAGATCACGTTGAAACCTGTACGTTTGGCTACCTCATGCGAGGCGATCCCCGGCGCTCCCAACTGGGGCAAGATGAGCTGCCGGTGGGTGACCACTTCGGCAAGCCCTGTCTGCGTCATCCGGCTGACCAGCTCTTCGGTGCCAAAGGTGCCTTTGCCGGCAGCACACCAGACGTTGACACCATCGGTGTCGAGGATCAGCAACCAGCAGTCCATACCGGAAAGGCTCTGGCGAAGCACATCAAAGGTCAGCTTGTAGTTCGCGCTGACCAATACCGGTGCGTTTCCATCAGGAGAACCGATGGCATACAAGCCCGGTTCGACCATATACTCCATGCGACCGAAACCCCATCGGACTTTCCAGGCACCCAGCATGTCTGAAGTGGTCAGGGTAGTGGATACAGTTTGAACCTCCTTTGCTGCTGTGTACCAGCAGCAGGCGGGTGTTTCAGCACAACAGTTGCTTTCGCTCAATGCTCATCCTCCTAAGATTTGGTCGAGTCTCGGAAGCTCGTACGCAAATACGCTTGACATGGCAATGGACTTACTCTATACTTCACATATCGAAATAAATAGATATGGAGGTCAGACCATGAGAATGCTCGCAGAGTTGTTCCCGGAGTTTACCCAGAAGCTGGATGAGATTGATGCCCTTTACGCCTCAAAGAGAAAGATCGACGAAAAGACCTATCAGTTTATCTGCTTTGCACTGTCGATCAAGGGTCGCTCGAAACCCTGCGTCCTAAAACATTTCAAGGGCGCTCTTGACGCTGGTGCAACAGTAGACGAGTTAACGTATATCCTTGCTCTGACGATGCGTGAAGCTGCCGGAGCCGACGATTGTTGGACACATGATGTCCTTGCGGAATGGGAAGGTATCGTCGCCGGCACAGTGGATTGCGGCTGTCCAAAATAGCATGGCTATTGTTCATTAAGTTTGCAGGCGTCAGACGACGCCTGCGTTTTTTATTAAACTATCGCATCCAGCCTGGCACAGATCTCTCTCGCTACGATTTTGACCATATCCTGATGCTCAGCCGTGAAATCCCGCGTGGATACTGTCTTTGCCAGCGCTACACCCTCGCCGAGTATCTCTGCTACTTCAACCGTATCATGCACCTTTCCACTGAACTTCTCGGTGGCACGGGTAGAACAGTGCTTGCCGCAGCCTTCTACAGCGATGACTGGGTAATCCCTGGCGAAGGCGCGCTCCTCTTCGCCACCGGCGATGTAGAGGGGTAGGCACAGGGTTACGGCGCGATTAGGGCGCAACAGTTCTATTACCCGGCGCGTAGCCAATCGGGAGATGGTGCCACCAAGGCATTCTTCGCCACTGCAGGCGAGGATGCCTACTTCCTTTTCATCCATTGGTTCGCCCCTCCTTATGCAGTTCCTCGGCACGTTTCGCTATGTGCGCTGCAAACTCGTCAACGATCTGCCAACCCTCAACTGTGAGCATCGAGCCATCCCCGGCGTTCTTACCCCGGTGCTTACGCATTTCGTCGAGCACCTGATACTTGGCTTGGATATTACCGCCGATTGCTGTTACGCTCTCGATGGCGCAGTTGGCGGTGCAGCCGTCGATGGTGATACAAGGGCGCCCGGTAATTTTCACTCTGGCGTCCTCATCCCCGGTGACCAGTTGACCCAGGCAGGCTGTTTCAGTAATCTCCGGTGCTAATCTGTTTGTGACTTCCAAGGCAGTTTCGCGGGAGAGCAGACCCATCACCTTACCGATGCCGCTGCAGGGTATGACCACAACTTTAGACACAGGACTCATCCACCTTTCGTATGATAGTTAGAGCAGCTCGCTTACCGCTTCCTTGTCCTCATCTGGCAAGAGTCGACCTCCACGCTCGATGAGGATAACTTTCACATCGGCAGCAGCAAAGATCGAGCGAACTCTAAACCGATTACGTCTGCTCCCAAGATGGTCAGCGATGACGGCACCTCTGTCAAGCTGAGCATGTCGTTGTTGGTCAGTATGCACGGTGAGTCTACACCTGGGACGCCCAGCTTCCGAGGCGCTGATCCGGTCGAAAGGATCTGCTTACGGCACAGAACACTGATCTCTAATTCGGTGGTAGAGACGGCAACTTCCTGAGCGGACACTACTCTACCCCGAACCAGAAGCAACGGTGTTCTTGCGTGCCTGCAAGAGTTGCTCCAAGCCGATGCCCAACGACCGTACCGCCCGATCCTTCCGGGCAACAGCCTTGGCCCAATCGATGCCTTCTAGTTCACAGTAAATACCATGCTCTTTAGCACTGTATATACCAGCGAAAATATGCGAGGTAGAGAGCAATGTTTTGGTTGGAATACATGCTACATTCAGGCATACTCCTCCAAGCGTATTTTCTTCGATGAGGGTTACCTCAGCGCCTAGCTGCGTTGCGCGAAGAGCAGTGACATATCCAACTGGGCCTCCACCCAGAATAGCGATCTCTGTGTTCAGCGTTCTCAAACTATCACTCCTGCCAAGATGCCAAACCCAATCATATAATCGAAAAAAATCAATATCATGATTCATAGTATAGCTCTCAATTCGAAAATTGTCAATATGATATCAGAAGGCGATATCAGAAGTCTACAAAGAGAGCATGCTTGACAGTAGGGTTTTATGCAATATAATGTAACTACTGTTACAAAAAACTCTCTTCAGAACTGCAACCGAGCACGAAAATATACGATGAGGTTATCGTGTGAGTCAACCATCTGTCGCCATCATGCTCTTTGGAGATAAGGATTCAACCAGGAACGCCCTCACCGATGAGAACTACAAGCTCCTGGCAGACAGCGAGGAACGCCTGCTCAGTGTCTATGAGTTCCATATTGTGTTCAGGAGATACTTTGAGAATGACGGCCTGATCCTGAGCCAGCAATGGAACCCAGGGATTGCTAATGGCATGGTGCGCTGCTATGTGACCGGAACCAAAGTCTCCGGATTCGACTACCAGGAAGCAGTTGCCCTCTGTCCGGAACCGAACGATCCGGATAAAGTGAGACCGAGAACACGGAACCTTCATTACAGTGAGCAGTGTGGGCTGTTGCAGGATCTACGCAACATCATGGAAAGCAAATGGATTCCCCAGGTACAGAAGATTCACGATATCTCCGATACCGCTCTGCCCTTGCTGCGGGATGTAAATTTCTTCATCAACGATATCCATGCCCCTGATGCCGAAAGCAAGTACCCTCTGCGAGATCAACGTCAGCTGTGTGACCCCTTCCCTCCCAGCTGCGTGGGTGCTATAGTGCGTGAACTGCAAACTCGTCTTGTGTCACATTGAGGTAGCCTTATGCAATGGATACTGTTCCAGTATAGCGTACCGAATAAACCCTCTAAACTTCGGGTCTATATTTGGCGAAAGCTGAAAGCGCTTCGGTCAGAACAGCTCACCGAAGGTCTCTATGCACTCCCTTTGACCGAGAAGACCATCGAGCAGCTGCAGTGGCTCTCTGCCGAAGTGGAAGAGATGAACGGCGAAGCCATCCTATGGAGAGCAGAGTGCTTGTCTGCCAAACAGGAAGAGGAATTGATCGCCCTGTTTCGACGTAAGGCAGCCGAAGGCTACGATCGTATTCGGGAGTTGCTTGCGCAGATACCAGATGATGCCAGTTACCGGGTGTGGCTCGATTCCATCATTCGACAGTATGCCGATATCCGCTACCACGATTACTTCGATACCGCCAGGGATCACGCCATCCACACGCAACTCGAACAGCATTACAGAAACAGAGGTGGTCACTGATGATCTGGACAACCTGGGAAAATATCGGCATCGACCGACAAGCCTGCGCCTGGTTTATCAAGCGATTTTTCGACCCCAAGGCTGAGTTTGCCTTCATCTCCCGTGAAGTCGCCCTACCCGATCCTGAGTATGGCTTCGATACCCCTGCCGCCAGGTGGACCCACAAGCACGGACACAGCACCTTCCACATGTTTGTCCGTGAACACGCTCCCAAGGATAAGACCCTCAAAAAGATGGCCGAGATCATCGATGGTGCCGATACCGCCAACGACATTCTGCCACCACCGGAAGCCTACGGACTGGAGGCGATCTGTATCGGATTAAGAGCGATCAGTGCGAGTGATCAGGAGGCCATCGACAGGGGTGCGCTGATCTTTGATGGCCTCTACGAATATCTAAGGCGAAGAACAGGTCAAAGCAAACCATGAACGGAAGGCAGATCATGCATGAGAGAAATAGTGTACTTCGACATTTCAGTCGAACAACGAATAAAGCTGCGAGGAGAGGTAAAATGAAAACCATCGCCTTGGTGTTTCATGGGGACAGTAATCCCCCGCGAAACCTTTTCGACAACGAGAATTTTAAGGAACTGGCTGATACGATAATGGAAGTCGGTTTCTCCATCTTACCGGTTCAATATCATTACTCCGTGGCAAAGCAGGTAGAAGCTGAACTTGAGAAGGTTGCCGCCGTCATGTCATGGGTAGAGCCTGTCGATAGAATGGTAAAAGGTAAGGATAATCTTAATTTTGATGAGTTACTGACGAGCATTACACAAAAAGGTGTTCTGGTTTCGACCCATCCGGAAGTCATTTTCAAGTTGGGAACGAAGAAGGTTTTATACTCCACGCGCGATATGGATTGGGGTGGAGATACCGAACTGTACGCGAACCCTGTGGACTTCGAGAAACGTTTTCTCAGATCTCTGGCTGGCTCACGTCCGCGCATCCTCAAGCAGTATCGGGGATCAAGCGGAAGAGGGGTCTTCAAAGTATGGCTGGAAAATGGGCTCGTTCGCGTTATCCACGCTTCGGGTGGTGATCAATGGTCGTACGCAGAAGA
>WRDA01000068.1 GCA_009783675.1 Symbiobacteriaceae bacterium
AAAGTAATCTTCCAGCTTAGCCTGGACCGTACCGACCGCAATCGCTGCAGGGCCTTGCAAGCAGGAGCAGCATTGGATCTGGAATCATTCAACTCCTTCAACGATCTGCCTACCATCGGTTGGAGCGCCTGGGAGGAGAGTATGGGAGGAGTTCGTTGCCCTTACGCGGAGCAATGGTTAACCTATTATGAAAAATATCCCTGGTTCAAACGCTTTGCCTCTCTCTACTGCGATGTCATCGATACGACCAATATCGAAAACTACAGCGGCTGTATCTCCCACCGGATAACCAAAAATCTGCTTTGGGGCGACGATGAATGCGACCGGGAATACTTCGAGAGCGATCTGGTCAAGCAGGGTGTCCTTACCTATGGCAGCAGGGATGCCGGTGCCCAGGAGGAAGAGACAGGGGACGAGGCAGAAGAGGCCGAAGTCCGACGCCTCTTTCAGCTCAGCGATGAGGAATATCTGGCACTGGATGAGGTGGAGTTTCGGGCTCGTTTTCGGGAGAGGCTACATCACACCCTGGAGATCCAGACATATGCCACGGCTTATCGTCAGGGAACTCTGCAGGCCGGACAGGCGGACACGGCAAGGCATCTCTGCGATCTCTGGGTTAAAAGAGGGCTGGGGACTGATTTACACGACTATCGCTATGCTCAGCAATTAATTGCCTGCACCGACAAGTTGGTCGCCGGAGAGCAGGTCGATCTATCCCCATTCGCTCCGCAAGAGGTTACAGCCGAAGAAGCAGAAAGCTTCTTTCGCATCGTCGAGGAACGTCGCTCGGTGCGGGAGTTCACAGAGCAGCCAGTCAGCGAGGAGATAATCCAGCGTATTTTACGAGCAGGCTTGTGGGCGGCTCACTCATGCAATTTGCAATCCATTCGTTTTTTGGTGATTCGTGAAGCGACGACTCCAGGACTGTTTAGAGGTAGCGATGTCCCCGGCGGTCCTGTACATTTGGTAGTTTGTCAGGATGAGCGGGTCTACAAAGCCAATCCCTTTAATCCAGTACGCAACAGGTTGCTGGATGCGGGTGCAGCTGCCCAAAATATCGCTCTGGCAGCTCATGCTGCCGGTCTCGAGGGTGTTTGGCTGACTTTCAACGAACCTATGCTGGAGCGCATCCGCGCTCATTTTGACCTGCCCGAGTATATCAGCATCGTGACTTATGTCGATGTCGGGTATGGCGATCAGACTCCTTTTCCGGTCCTGCGTCCTGAGGTGGAGGAAGTCATCCTGGCCAAATGCTAAAGGGTAGGAGAGGTCCTGAAATCAGCCTCTCTTGCTGTCCGAATTTGAGCGATGAGGTATAGAGATGACCTCTTCTGACAGATCTGGCAAGTCCCAACGTCTGGATAAGGTTCTGGTGCATCTGGGGGTTGGCAGTCGCAGTGAGGTACAGAAACTGGTGCGCCAAGGCTTGGTTTACTGTGACGGTAAGCAGATGATGAATCCGGCAGAGCATATTCTGCCGGACGAGGTCGCAATATCTGTCGCTGGAGTTGCCTTGTACTTCAGCGAATTTTACTATTATATGCTGAACAAGCCCCAGGGAGTGATCAGCGCCACCAACTCACCTTATGGGGAGAGGACGGTGCTGGATCTGTTGGCTGCCGGGGATCTGCGCATGGGTCTGTTTCCGGTAGGTCGTCTGGATAAGGACAGCGAAGGTCTGCTGCTCCTGACCACGGATGGTCAGCTGGCTCATCGTTTACTGGCGCCTAAAAGCAGAGTTCCCAAGCGTTACCTGGTCGCTCACGGTGGTGCCCTCGGCCAGGAGGCTGTGGCAGCATTTCAGCAGGGAGTTGTGCTGGAAGATGGGGAGGTCTGCCTGCCAGCTGAGCTCTATCCGCAGGTGCAAGTCAAAGATCCTCCTTATAGGCATCGCCAGGAAGAAAGAGATTCGGGTACCCTGTCCTGGGCCGAGATAGTCATTTACGAGGGCAAGTTTCATCAGGTGAAACGCATGCTGCTGAGCGTGGGCTGTCAGACCGTCTATTTGAGACGACTTTCTTTCGGACCTTTAAATCTCGACACGGACTTGGCGCCAGGAGAATATCGCCTGCTCAGGGAGAATGAGGTAGCAGCTCTGAGAGAATCAGTAACCCGCTGAAAGCCATCAGGCTCGCAGCGGGTTTAGTATATTGGGAATGCAGCTCCCGTTAAGGGGTATGCCTTATCATCTCCGAAGCAGGTTTCGAGTTAGCGGTAGGGGATTATGGCAACAGTCTTGGTCTCGGGATCCCAAGTTATGTCACTGACCAGCCGTTCCAGAGCCCTCAGGGGAACCAGCAGATATCCTTCGACATTTACCGGAGCCAGCTCGTTCTTATAGATGATGCCATCGACGACCATGGAAGGCTCGGGATTATCCATATCAACGACCACCGAGTGTTCAGCCAGGGTGGCGGTTATCACGCGGGTGTTCGCATCAAAAACCACTTCGCCCTCCAGGATAGTCTCGATGAGATAACGCAGGGGCAGGAAGGTGCGGTTCTCGAAAATATATGGTTCGATGGGAGGAACCACCAGGGTGCCACAGGCACGATCCTCGACGGTAGCTATGACAGCAACTGAGATTGCCGAGGTACGATAGTTCTTCTGGTCGAGGTCCTTAAAATGAATAAAAGCGTCCGGCCAGCCATCCGCATAATATCCTGTGTGGGATGGATTAAGCCTACGCTCGCTGTAGCGTCCGTAGGAGAAATTATACTCTTCGATGGCGATTCCTTCATCATCGACAGTTGCCACCCAGGCGACATGTCCACTCATCCACCAGGCGACGCTGCCAGGGGTCGCTGTTGAGTTCACTTCAAAACCCATAGAGACTGCATTGTCGCTCCAGGCCCAGGCGTTCCAGTTGCGACCTTCACGCTGTATGACAAAATCGTTACGCGAAGCAAGGCACCAAGCTACGAATGAAGAGCAGCCTCTGTTAGCCATGCTCCAATCATCGTAGGTGCTGAAGATAGGTGCGTGTTTCCAGGTATCGGGGTAGTCATCCTCTGCACGCAGGACAGGGGATAACGGCAGCGAAAGAATGATTGCTATGATGAGGACTACATTCGTTACAGCATTGGCGCTACGCAGCCCGTATGCTGTAAGAGATCTGATAGTATTACCTCCTCAGATAATAATCTGGACACCTATTCGCCATGAAAAGAGGAGAATCCTTCATTTTTTAGACTACCTATCAGTAAGGGTATGGCTTCGAAGAGATCACCGACTATGCCGAAGTCGGCTACAGCAAAGATTCTTGCCTCGGGATCTTTATTGATGGCGATGATCGTTTCGGCCGAACTCATCCCCGCCAGATGCTGAGCAGCTCCAGAGATACCACAGGCAATATAGAGTTTTGGAGCCACAGATTTCCCAGTTTGCCCCACCTGATGGGCATGGGGAATCCAGCCTGCATCCACGGCTCCCCTGGAGGCACCGACGGTACCTCCCAGACAGTCAGCAAGCTCGCGAATAAGATCGAACCCTTTGGCATTGCCAAGACCGCGTCCTCCCGAGACGATAATTTCAGCACTCTCCAGATCCACTTTCTCACTAACTTCGGCAATAACTTCCAGGACCTGAGTCCTGACCGTTTCCGGAGGGATCAGATAGCTCTCGGTTATAATGGCAGCTTGATGGTCACTGACTGCGCGTCTGCTGAAGACCCCTGGCCTGACCGTGCCTATCTGAGGTCGATGATCAGGGCAGGTGATGACCGCCATCAGGTTTCCACCGAAAGCAGGTCTCGTCCAGGAGATCGCGCCAGAGAGGGGATCGATGCCCAGCATGGTGCAGTCAGCGGTCAGCCCGGTTTGCAGGCGGCTGGAGAGACGAGGGGCCAGGTCCCTTCCCAGGGCAGAAGCGCCGATTAACAGAGTCGCCGGTTTGTACTTGCTGATGAGGTGACTTAGGGCAGAAGTGTAACTCTCTGCCGTATAGCGTCGGTAAGCCTCATCTTCGATACAGATCACCAGGTCGGCCCCATGTTCCCTGGCAGCTCGGACTGCTGAGGTTGGGTTGGCGGCGATGACGACAGCGACCAGTTGGCAGCCAAGTTCGTCACAGAGACTGCGACCGGGGTTCAGTAGTTCCAGGCCGACATTTGCCGGCTCTCCCTCAGCGGAGGTCTCGATGAACACCCAAAGGTCTCCGGAGGTGCTGCTCATCGTTCATCCCCCTCCTTTGTTCCCATAGGTTGAGCTTGGTTGCTCCCTGAGGGGAGAGCTTTCTCCCGCAGAAAACTGGCTAGTTGCCTGGTTGCTTCCTCCAGGGGAAAATCGCTTAAGATGATGCCATCCTTGCCTATCTGAGGCACATAGGTCTTCAGGACCCGGGTTGGCGAACCGGTCAAGCCGACACGGGATCTGTCGATGCCGGGCAGATCATCGCAACCGAGACGGGTGATCTCGGCTTTGCGGGAAGCTATGCGGCGTCGTGCCGTGGCGAAACGCGGTTCGAAGGATGGTTTGGTGAAGGTAACCAGACATGGCAGGGGAGTCAGGACAATCTCCCTGCCTTGATCGGTCTCCCTGATGACTTTGAGTGCAGATTCTACCAGTTCACAGGTCAGTCCGCAAGTCACCTGTGGCAGGTCGAGTCTTTCGGCAATCTGCGGACCCACCTGAGCCGTGTCTCCGTCGATTGCCTGTTTACCACAGAAGATCATGGCGAAGGAAATCCCTTCGAGCTCACAGATTCTTTGGATTCCCTGGCTGAGAATATAGCTGGTAGCCAGGGTATCAGAGCCTCCAAAGAGGGGATCGCTGATCAGGTAGGCGGTATCAGCGGCGATTGCCAGGCTTTCCCTGAGGACGGCTTCTGCCTGGGGTGGTCCCATGGAGAGAGTATAGATGCGGACCTCTGGGTGTTCATCCTGCAAGCGTGCTGCTGCCTCCAGGGCATAACCATCGAAGGGGTTGAGAATGCTCTCCACCCCTTCGCGTATCAAGGTATTGGTTTTCGGATCGATGGCTATAGCCTGGGTGTTAGGTACCTGTTTGATGCAGACGAGAATATTCATCTTGGGCTCCTTTAAGGGTCCATTATAGCAAGCAATTAATGCTTGAGTCTAGATCAGCAAACTTTTCCTGGATTAAGGATGAGCTTAGGATCAAAAGCCAGCTTGATGGCCTTATGAATCTGCATGACCCCTTCGCCTACATACTCAGCGAAGTAGGGGATCTTGCCATGTCCGATACCATGCTCTCCGGTGAGTTCGCCGCCCATTTGCAAAGCCATGCAATACATGGATGTCATCCAGTGATGGATCTGTTCTTTAAAAGTCTCTTCGTCCATCTCGTTGGAGACCCCGAAGATATGGAGATTCCCATCGCCAGCATGACCAAGATAGCGGACCTCGAAGTCGTACTGCCCGGCTTCTGTGGTGAAGAAAGAGACGAACTCCGAGATTCTATTAATAGGGACGACCACATCGTTTTCGTCGTATAGTTTGTACGAGTCCATGATGCAATCGAGGAAGGCGGAGCGCGCTGTCCAGATGTCATTTATCTTTGTCGCCGTATCGGCGATGAAGACATCCATGGCACCTGCTTCCAGCATGAATTCGGTCATTTTCTCCAGGATGGGATCGATCTCATCCAGATCATCGCCATCGAAGATCATCAACAGATAAGCCTGTACCGGCTGACCGTCTACCTCTCTGGGCCAGACCACTTTGCCGACATACTCTTCGGAAAGAATGAGGATATCCCGTTCAAAGAACTCCAGGGCGGTGGGGCGAAAGGAGCTCATGAAGACCTTGGGGACAGCCTGCAAAGCGGTCTCCAGATCGGCGAAGGCCGCCATCAGGCTAATCTCCAGTTTGGGGGCCTTGATCAGTTTCAGGACCAGCTCGGTGATGATGCCAAGGGTTCCTTCAGAACCGGTAAGGAGCTGCGTCAGATTATAACCCATACTCGTTTTGGCAACATTTGCTCCCAGCCTTAAGACCTCGCCATCAGCCAGAACCACGGTCATACCCCGGACATAGTCCTTGGTGGTACCGTACTTAATGGCTCTCATACCTCCGGCATTGGTGGAGACATTGCCTCCGATGGTTGCCAGTTTCTGGCCGGGATCGGGAGGATACATTAACCCTCGTTTCAGAGCTTCGGCTTTTAGCGTTTCCAGGAGAACTCCCGGTTGAGTGACCACACCAAACTGCTCCTCGTCGAAGCTGATGATCTTGTCCATCCGTGCAGTGCAGAGAACGATCCCACCCTGGATAGGGACACACCCGCCGACCAGTCCTGTCCCAGCGCCTCGGGTGGTTACGGGGATGTTGTTCTGATGGCAGATGCGCATCACCGCGGAGACTTCTTCGGTACTGAGCACATCGATGGAGAGCTCAGGCAGGCCCGTACCATAGATGGGCATTTCATCCCGGCAGTAGTCGGGACTGATCTCCTCGCCGGTCTTTACACGGCCAGGAGCAATGGCTGCCAGCTGTGCTGCGATTTCCGGGGTCACCCTGTTATAAGCCATTTTGTTGCCTCCTGTATCTGGTATAGTATAAGGCTAAAGGGGGTGCTGCGCCTGGGTATAGCTGTAGAGGTCCCCTTTGTAATTACGCATCAGGACACGTTGGGAGTCGATAGAGATCAGGAAATCGGGATTGATGGGTATCTTGCCGCCACCTTCAGGAGCATCGATTACATACTGAGGTATGGCAAACCCTGTGATATTGCCTATGAGAGAGTTCATTAACTCTATGCCGGTTTCGACACGGGTACGAAAGTGTTCGACTCCTTCGCAGAGATCACACTGGTAAAGATAATATGGTCGGATGCGAGCTTTGACCAATCCCAGCAGAAGATCCTTCATGATAGCGGGATCATCGTTGATACCTCTAAGTAAGACACTCTGATTCCCCAGAGGGATACCGGCATCGACGATGGCGCTGCAGGCTAGCAGGGCCTGAGGAGTCAACTCGCGCGGATGGTTGAATTGCGTATTGATCCAAATAGGATGGTACTTCCTGAGCATAGATACAAGTTGCGGGGTGATTCGCATAGGCAGAGTCGAAGGCATGCGCGTGCCGATGCGGATAATCTCCACATGATCTATCTCTCTCAATCTGGCGATG
>WRDA01000069.1 GCA_009783675.1 Symbiobacteriaceae bacterium
AGAGGAGGATTTTGCTGATTACGGCTTTTTCGTCGATAGGTTTCGCCAGGTGATCGTTCATGCCGCTTTCCAGACAGCGATCGATGTCTTCTCGGAAAGCATTGGCTGTCAGAGCAATGATAGGGATGGCTCGTGCTTTGGGGTGGTCCATTCTCCGAATTACACGCGTCGCCTGTAAGCCATCCATCTCTGGCATCTGGATATCCATGACGATTAGATCATACTTATCGGGGTTTTCGGAAAACATTGAAACGGCAATCGAGCCGTTTTCGGCTACATCTATGTGGATACCCGTCTCTTCCATGAGAGCGATAAAAATTTCCTGATTAATTTCCACATCCTCTGCCAGCAGAATGTGGAGGTCTGAAAGATCAGGAACTTTGGCCTCATTCTCCTCTCCTGACTCTGCAGCCAGCGTATGGATGCCCACCACATCATTGATCGCTTTGAACACAGTGGACGGGAAGATGGGTTTGGACACAAAGTGGTTAAGGTTATTCAGAATAGTTAAAGATTCCGATTCGTGACGATCCAGATAAGGGGTAATGATAACCACTGAGTTTAGGTCGATCCTGCTGCTTAGCTGTGCCGCGAAATCAGGGTTTTCGGTTCCAGACAGTTCATAGTCCATAAAGACGATGTTGTAATTATTTCCTATATCTTTAGAGGCGTCGATCAGAGCAAACATCCCCGCTATCTCTCCCGTGGCATCTGCCCTGATGCCGAAGTCTTCGACCAGATTGCAAAAGTGCTGCCGTGCGTCGGCATCGCTGACTACGATGAGTACCCGCACCTCATCATGAGAGATGCCATCTAATGTGAAGGCAACTTGGGTGGCAGCGCGCTTCATAGCTAGCTCAAAGGTAAAGGTAGAGCCGACACCAAGCTCCGATTCCGCCCAGATGCGACCTCCCATACGTTCCAGGATACTTTTGGATATGGCGAGGCCCAGACCTGTGCCACCGAACTTGCGAGAGACACTGCCGTCTGCCTGTTCAAAGGCATTGAAGAGCCGGGAGATCTGTTCGCTGTTCATACCTATACCGGAATCGGTAACAGAAAAGCGCAGCGTGTTGGAGAGATCGTTCCTAGAAATTTCCTCCACTTTGAGAATTATCTTGCCACCATCAGCGGTAAACTTGATGGCATTGGAGAGGATGTTGGTGAGGACCTGAGAGAGTCGCTGGTCGTCGGAGATATAGTTCTGGTCCAGGTTCTTGTCTAAGACCACGAAGAAGGCCTGTTCTTTTTTCTCCAGATTCCCCAAGACATTGTTGCAGCTCTTCATTAGCATATCGGTGATATTCATAGGCGCTTCGGCGATTTCAAACCTACCAGCTTCGATTTGCGACATGTCCAGAATATCATTGATGATTCCCAACAGATGCTTGGAAGACAACGATATCCTGTTTAAACAGTACTTGAGTCGGCTAACATCTTCCATGGACTCTGCGATCTTTGCCATCCCAATAATGGCATTCATCGGTGTACGCATCTCATGGCTCATGCGGGAGAGAAACTCGCTTTTCGCTCGATTTGCTTCCTGTTCTGCTCGATAGAGGGAGCGTTCAGCTTCCTCTTTTTCGGAGAGATAACGATCGAGATCGCTGGCCATGGCATTTACCGAAGTCCGGATGCGATCAAAATGACCTTTATACTCGCTGGACATTCGGGCGTTGAAGTTACCTCCAGCAATGTTGTGGAGCGTCTCTGTAGCTTCGTCGATAGGCAACATAATGGTGTCCATCAACTCGTTGAACCTGGTAATCACATCGCGCCAAGCACCGGGATACTGGTCTGCTTGAGCACGATATCTCAAATTACCATTATTGGCGTTCTCCACTAAATCGGTAATCTCTTGATGCATCCCTCTAATCAGATTCTGCATGGTAATAAAGTTCTTCGAGAGCATACCGACTTCGTCATCGGCAACCTGCACCGGAATACTGATGCTGATATCTCCCCGGGTGATCTTGTCGGAAGCTTCCTGCAGAGCGAAGAGAGGCTTAGCTACAGTGCGTCTGATATAGATTATGGGAACCCACATTATAAGTAGAAAAACAGCCAGGGAGATCCCGAACATGATCAAACCGAAGTTATTACTGCGTTCCAACGCATCGCCCAGAGAAATAAGCACACCCACCAAGCCGATTACCTTCTGGTTCTCGTCATAGATCGGAGCATAAGCAGACACACCCCAACTACCATCGATGTTTAAGCGGTAGATATCACTGACGCAAGCTGTGCTACTGCTAAAGGCATCGAAGGCTGCCTGAGGGAAGATTGAAAGTGGAACTGAACCATTTAAACCAAAGAGATTACCATGACCTTCCAAATACATAACCATCCCGGTGTCTGGATCGAAGGTTCCTCCATAAAAATAAAGCAGGTGTTCTTCATCCTTTACCCGCTCAAACTGCTGTTGAAGGTGCGTATAGTGTTCGTTTTTCTCATTGTTGCTAAGAGCAGAGCGGAACTCATCGGGAGAGATGGACATGGCTGCCGCTTTGGCAATAGCCATGATTCTATCAGAGTTGCTCTTGATAGAGTCGTTGCGATGAATCACATAGCTGAAGACACCTATCGCTACCGTGTTGAACATGATGATAGCCAGGACCAGGATGGTAACCTTCGTAGATACTGTTAAGCCATTCTTCATGTGGGGATTTCCTTTACTATAAAGTCTATCTTATCTACTGAGTTCGCCTGCAGCCTGGGTTTTCCTTCTACTTGCGACATAGATCACAACCTGGTTAAAACTCCTGGCTGACCCGATTGAATATAAAAATCAGCGCAGCAGCCCCAGCAGTGAGGCCTTGCGCAAAGCCTGAGCCGTGTCGTTGACGCCGAGTCTGCGGTAGAGTGCCAGGATGTGAGTCTTGGCCGTGTTGCGGGATACCCCTCGGATTTGAGCGATGGCATCGTAGGAGAAGCCTTGCTGCAGGAGATGCAGCACAGCCAGCTGTTGAGGGGTGAGTTGCGGTGAGGTGGTGCCGTTGCTGCGACTGCTGTACTCCTGGTCGTAGATTCTGCTGATAATCATCTGCAGGAAGCTCTGCAGTTCGCCTTCTTCTACTGCCTCGCCTCTGATTCTCAGCAGGAGGGGCAGTATGTCTGTGGCTTCGTTACAGAACAACTGGACGAAACCATAGGGAGCAGCGATCTGCAGCGCCCCGCGGAGGCAGACCAAGGCCTTTTTTTGTTCACCCATGTGATCATACGCGATCGATGTCAGAACTCCGCTTTCGATACGATCGAAGACTCGCCGATAGTTGTCAGCCATAGCTATCAGTCGCTCTCCTAAAAGAATGGCTGCCGCATACTCCCCCAAAGCCAGCTGGCAACGCAGGGTGGTGAAGTGCTGATAGATGTGATATAAAGGCAAACGGGAAGTGCGGCTGGCGAAAGTCGAAAGCCAGCGGCGAGCGGGTTCCGGGTCGCCTTTCTGCAGGGAACGCCTTGTCTGTAGAGCCACATAGTTAAGGCGAGGAAAGCGTTTCGATGCCTCGATGTAGTTAC
Source organism: Symbiobacteriaceae bacterium (assembly GCA_009783675.1). GTDB lineage: Bacteria > Bacillota > JAAYKD01 > JAAYKD01 > WRDA01 > WRDA01. Next base: position 3,520 of record WRDA01000069.1, read on the forward strand.
CAAGCTCAGCCAGCACCTGATCCGCCTGCTGTAGTGCGCTCATAGCAAATAAGCTCTCTGCCAGAATGGCCCCTGAACAGAACATGGTGGTGGGATGGGCGCTGGCATCACAGGCATGATAAGCATTTAAGGCGTGTCTGGTCGCCTCCAGCAGATCCCCACGCTCATATTGAATGCCCGCATGGATGTTTTCGGTGATGGCATAGCTGTCGCGACCGATGAGAGCATTATAGGCTTCGATGAAGCTAAGGATGTCCTCGTCGTTCAGCTGATAATAACAGGAAAGATCGATCATCGAGCGATGGAAGAGGGGTAGGTCCATGGTACGCGGTGTGGTTTCCTCATGTTGCCGCACCGCCATGGCACGCATGCGCCTAACGAGCTCCACGATCTCCCGATTAGCCTCCCTCAGGGGTTTGCGAAAGTCCCACCAGCAGGTGAAGGCTCTTAGTTCGAGAAATTCGGGGTAGCGCTTGGTGTACTCCTCATCCGCCTGATAGAGCATGTCCGCATAATGCTTGAAGAGCCCTGGCTCGCCGTCATAGTAAGCTAAGGAAGCACATTTAGCAATCAGGGAGGGATTCTTGGCGATGAACTCCGCTGGCAGGTTCATCACATACTGCCGGCTGAAGATCATCCTGGACTCCACATCATTACCCAGAACCTTCAGCAGAGCCAGGGTGCAGTGGGTAATGCCCTCCTGATCATCGTTGAGGATATAGAAGCGAGTCGCAGCGTTATAGTCCTCCAGCGCAAAATACCAGGAGGCGAGGGTATTATAAATCTCATGGATCTCTTCACTGCTGAAGAAACTCGTCAGACGTTGTAATAAAAACTCCCTCAGAATCTCGTGGAAGCTAAAAGCCTCTCCGGTGGTGGCTGACATGAAGAGGTTGTCCTGTTGAGTCAGATGGTATAAAAAAGCCCTGCCGTCTGCCAGGCCGGTAAGCCGTTGGCAGAGAGCAGGGGTAACTACAGTAGGTAGAGCCAGCTTGAGCATCCTGCCCTTTAGGGTATCGTCCCACAAACGCCAGACCCTCTCCTCCAGATACTGGGTGAGGGTGGCGGGAATCTGACCGCTGTTGATCTCGCTGAGAGCCATATCTCCCGAGAGCAGGGCGAAGAGGTAGATCGCCCAGCCACCGGTGGTATGCAACAAGTCGGCGATCTGCTCGTTGCTGAGATCCCGCTCCTTTTCAGTAGCCAACCAAGCAGTTTCGTAAGCCGAGAAGAGCAGATCATCCCGGCTGAAGATGGTAAACCTGCCAGTAGCCAGGAGGAGGATACCAGGTGCAGAGCGGCTGATCAGGCAGAGGCAGATATAGCTAGGCAGCTCTCTGGCCAATAACGCCAGGTTGGCTGCTATCTCTTCATCGCTGATCAGATGCAGATCATCGATGACCAGGTAGCGCCTGGCATGTCTCTCGGGTAAGGCTCGTACCGCTTCCAGTAATTCGGGAAAGGAGGAGAGGTTTTCTCTGGTGCTGACTTCCCCGGCAATCAGGGTCTGCAGAGCCGCCAGCAGATGGCTGTAGAAAGCTCCCGGATCGCTGATGGCATCCCGCGCCATAATAACATAGCCTCTGCCCCGCAGGGAAGCCAGCCACTGAGCCGCCACCACCGTCTTGCCATAGCCACTGGGGGCGAAGAGGTAGATGCTCCTGCGTGCCGAAACCAGCTTTAAGCGCTGCACCAGCTCGGTTCGCGGCGTCATCCCTGCCAGTACCCCCTGAGGGTAGACGCCTGTAGCATTGCTGCTCTTCATGCCACACATGCCCTTTCCCTATGCCTCACTTGGTATAAATGGTATCTGCACTTTTCGTATAGCTCATTATAACATAACACTAGTGTCACGCCAACAACTTAGGGGACGATTCTTCATCCAGGATGAAGAAAGCAAAGGTTGCACAGAAATAGCTGGCGATATATATTATATTTAGGAAGATTCTTTTCCATATGGCTCCCATAACAATGTATGACCCCCCAGCTGTGCTGACGCAAGGCGTTCTCGACAACAAGGAAAGGATGAAGAGATGCTGCTGATTAAAAATGGTTCGGTTTACCTCGCCGATGGTACCAGCGAAAAGCTGGACATCCTCTGCGAGGATTCAAAGATTACCAGGATTGCCGCGGATATCCCGGAAGGAACTGCTACAGTCATCGATGCCACTGGTTTACAGGTGTTTCCCGGCTATGTCCTGGCCGTAAGCTCGGTGGGCGCTCATGGCTTCTCCGAGAGAGTTAGAGATGACTCGGAGACCACCTCACCTCTCAACCCTCAACTGGATATCGTTTATTCCCTGGACATCAGAGAGGTTCTGGTGCAGCGCTTCCTGCGCGCCGGGATCACCTCCTACGGGCTGTCTCCCGGACCTCTCAGCCTCCTCGCCGGCCAGATGGCTCTGGTAGCTACCGCCGGCAGCAGGATGAGCGACCTGGTTCTGCGGCGTTCCATCGCCCTGAAGGCTAACTTCACCGGCATGGTCAAAGCCGCCCAAGGGGATAAACCTCCCCGTTCGCGTATGGCCATGTATGCAACCCTCGACGAGGCCTTTCGCGTTGCCGTCGAGTATATGGCCAAAGAAAAGAAGGATTACGACGAGAAGAACGAGGTCTTAGCCAGGGTCCTGCGTCGGGAGATCCCTTTCTTCGTCAACGCCTATGCCTCCAGGGAGATCGCCTCGATGCTGGAACTAGCTGCCAAATATCAGCTGCGTCTGGTGATAAATGGCGCTTTCGACGTAGCCAGCTGTGCCGAAGAGATCATCGCCGCCGGGCATCATGTCGTCTTAGGCGATGTGACCTATATCCTGGATGGCATCAAGTATCAGACCGATATGGGCAAACTCTGTGAACTCTCTCGTCAGGGGCTTAAACTCTCTCTAGCCAGCAGCAATGATACCGCCTATCCGGCTGGCTACGAACAGATTCTCTGGTCGGCGGCCCTGATGCATCGCGCAGGAGCCACACCGGCTGAGATTTTGAACATGCTGACCATCAATCCAGCCCAGGCTCTAGGGGTAGACGACCTAGTCGGTTCCTTAGCCGAGGGCAAGCGAGCCGATATCCTGATCTGCCAGGGAGATCCCATCGCTCGCTACGATGCCAGAGTCCACTGTGCCATCGTCGCCGGCAAAGTTGCCTATAGTTTCGACGGGGAAGGGAGTGACCTGCATGTTGCTCATTAAGAACGCAACCCTCTTCACCATGGAGGACCCGGGGATCATCCAGGGTGGCGATATCCTGATCAAAGAGGGTAAGATCGCCGCAGTGGGTCGGGATTTGCAAGCCTCCGATGCCCAGATCATCGATGCCAGCGGGCTCTATATCACCCCGGGGCTAATCGATGCTCATTCTCATGCCGGTGGTTTCGAGACTCACTCCCAGCAATCCGACGTCAATGAGGGCACCAACCCGATCACCCCCCATATCAATGTCATCCATTCCATCGACGTCAGCGATCCCTGCTTTATGCTCTCGCCCAAGGTCGGCGTGACGACGGTATGCATTCCTCCCGGCAGCAGCAATGTCATCGGAGGCATGGCCATCACCCTAAAG
>WRDA01000070.1 GCA_009783675.1 Symbiobacteriaceae bacterium
ATCGGCGCAAAGAGCGACCAGGTAGTAGATGACGATGATGCCCAGGGAGATCATGGCAACCGGGTTTTCCTTCAGCCGGCGCCAAATCTCCTTGAGCATATTCTGCTTTCTGCCTGTCTCGGCTGGACCTTCTTCCCAGATCTCCTGCCCGGTTGGTGATAAATTATCCGTCACGGCTTCACCTCCTACAGCTCAGGCCTGATGAAGCGGGACTTGATACGGGGATCGATGACCGAATAGATGATGTCTAAGAGCAGCACCGTAAAGCAGAAGATCGCCGACATGAAGATCGCACAGGCTAAGGAGGCTGGCTGGTCCTTCATCTGGATGGAGTTGACCATGTAAGTGCCAAGGCCAGGGATAGCGAAGACATTCTCGATGAAGATCGAGCCGCTGAGCATGCCGGAGAAGCCCAGGAGGATGGAGGTGATCAGAGGGATCATGGAGTTCTTCATGGCATGGACAAACATCACCCGCCTCTCGGGCACCCCCTTACTGCGAGCCATGGTCACATAATCCTGGCGGATCGTCTCCAGCAGGGTGATCCTGGCCATACGCATCCTACCCACGGAAGCGGGCAGGATGGTTACCGAGAGCGGCAGGATGTAACCAAGCCAGGAACTGGCACCATAGATGGGTAGCCAGCGCAGTTGCACGGCGAAGATCTGCTGAGCGATCATGGCCAGGACGAAAGTAGGAATCGAAGCGAAGATCATGGCCAGGATGTTCAGGATCCGATCCACCCAGTAGCTGCTCTTAGCCGCCAGGAGGACTCCAATAGGTATGCCGATAAAGGCCGAACCCAGGACCGAGATCAGAGCTATCCTGAAGGTGTAGGGAAAACGCAGCAGGATGTCATCTACCACCGGACGCTGAGTCCGCCAGGAGAGACCGAAGTCGAACCTGGTGACGATATTGACGATATAGTCGAAGAAGCGCTGGAAGAAGGGTTTATCCAGGCCGAACTGCCGGTTTAGCATGTCTACGGCTTCCTGGGGAGCGAAATCACCCAGGAGCATCTTGGCCGGATCACCGGGGGTGATGTTCATGATCGTAAAGCAGATAAAGATCACGGCGAACATGATGGGAAAGATCATCAATATCCGCTGGGTTACATAACGTACCATGAGGATCCTCCTCTTGATGGCAGGTTAGGGTGAGGGGGTACGCGTACCTCCTTGACTTTACTTATAGTACAGATCCTGCAGCCTAAGGGCGCTGGGATGGACATCGAAGGCCAGGTCCTTAGCCAGAGCGGTAGCGTTCACTCCGAAACTGATGGGGATGTAGATGACCTCGTCGTTGATGATATTGATGATCTCGTTGTTAATAGCTCGCTGTTCGGCATCATCATAGGTAACCGAGAGCTTGGTGAAGAGGCTGTCGAAGTAAGGGTCGCTGTAGCGTCCATAGTTGGTGAGATCCAAAGCTTCGGTGGTGAAGAAATACCACCAGCGCTGGATGATATCGGAAATGTTGGCGCCGACGATAGTCATTTCATAGTCACCGCTGGCCAGAGCTACGCCTAGAGTATTTCCTTCCAGAATCTCGATCTTGGTTTTGATGCCGATGGCAGCCAAATCCTGCTGCAATACTTCCAGGGAGTCCTGAACCAGACCTGCACTGCCCTGCATAGTGATCTCCGGGAAGCCCGCACCATCCGGGAAACCTGCTTCCGCCATATATTGCTTAGCCAGGGCCAGATCGTAGAGATTGGGGTTGTCCGGCAGAGAGGAGTTCATAATCAGGGTGGGATGGAAGAAGCCTACGGCCTCAATGCCATAGCCACCTCTGGCTAGCATTACGTTGTTCTCCCGATTCACCGCATGGGCGATGGCCTTACGTATCAGAAGGTTATCGAAAGGAGCCTTCTCGTGGTTGACGGCGACGGCGATGCAGTTACGTCCCTCGGTGTAGAGGATGTTGAACAGTCCGGTAGCTTCCACGCGATCGATAGCATTAGCCGGCAGAGCGAGGAAGTCCAGCTGCCCGGCTTCCAAAGCCAGAGTCCTGGTGGTCTGATCGGCGATGATGTCCAGGATCAGGGTGGGGATCAGCTTTTCGCCGCCTTCCCAATAATCACGGAAGGCCGAAAGGGTATAACTCTGCATTGGCAGGTATTCTTCCAGAATATAGGGACCGGTACCCATGGCCTGGTTGGCGATATCGGAGCCCACCTCTTCGGCCCATTTTTCATTGATGATGAAGATGGAGGGGATACCATCGATGAAGAAGACATCGACTTCCTTGACATAGAGGATTACAGTCCAATCATCAACCAGTTCCGCGTGGTCGAACTTGCTTAAGAATGCGGTAGCGAAGGCGGAGCCCTCGGTCTTGCGGAAGGAGTAAGCTACATCCCTGGCCGTCAGTTCATCACCGTTATGAAACTTCACACCCTTACGAATATTGAAGGTATAAGCCAGGCCGTCATCGCTGACCTCCCAGGAGGTTGCCAGACAGGGGATGTAGGTGGAACCCGTGCTGCCATCAGGGTTTTCGACGATGGTCTTGCGAATCAGGCCGTTGTAGATAAGGTTGGACAGGGTGCCGGTGTTGGTATTGTAAGGATCTAAGGTGTTCATCTCCGCTGCAATAGCGGTCTTTATGGAGGTGCGCACGGTGGAGGGAGGTTCGGTGGCTGGGGTCTGAGGGGCGGTAGTCGGGGGTGCCGACGTGGTAGTAGTCGGGGTTGTGGTGGTGCAGCCGACCAGCAGGGTCAGCAGCATGACCAGGACCAGCGCCATAAACGGGGACTTCTTCACAGGCTTACATCTCCTTTTCGTCTCTCGTTTTTTGGGTAAGAACAAACGCACATAATCAATTGGAACCAGCAGCAGAATCTTGGACCACGCCGGTGGCGAAGAGGTAATCTCCGGGACAGATGCCAAATGAGGATACGATATAGATGATCATACAATCGCGTTCCGCCTCAAAGACCTCCAGGATCTCTCCATAATAGTTCCTGATCTCGCCGATACGACTTCCTTTGAGGATCATCTCTCCTTCTTTCAGACTGGGGTACCAGCAACCCATGGTATTAGCTTTCATGCTGTGATAGTCGGTTATCTCTTTAGGCGCCACCTGAAGGTTCTCACCCTGCAGGACACCATAGTGGCGCAGAGCGTTACGGATATAGAGGCCATACTGGGAAGCTTCGGCAGGGGTCCATTTACCGGAATGACCAAACTCCACCATGATGGCGGGGACTCCCTGGTTGGCGGCACAACCCACCGAGATGCTCTCCAAATTAAAGGCGCAGATCATCCCGATACCGGTAGCCATCGCCAACTCCCTGGAGAGATTGGCGGTTGCCGGGTTTAGATTCGAATAGACGGCAAAGGGTATCAGAGGTTCGTGGATATCTCCACCATGCATATCGATGAAGAGATCGCTATGCAGACGCAGGGTTTCGGCGATGAAAGCTGCCTTACGCTCCGAAGGAGAACCGTTGGCATCACCGGGAAAGCAATGATTAATGTTTTTTCCATCCTCGGGGTTGACATGCTGCACCTTGGCATGAAAACCAGGCAGGTTGACCGGATGCAGGATAATCACCCGTCCGGTAATCTCTGTGGGGGTCAGCTCCTCCGCCAATTGCATGGCTGCGGCGATGCCCAGAAACTCCCCTCCGTGGATGCCCGAGGAGATCAGGACCCTTTTGGCTTCCTTCTGCCCACAGATCATCGTGGCAGGGATGCTGATCCCCTGGCAGGGTTCGAAGCAGATCCTGGTCTTGCTCAGGGGCAGGAAGGGCAGTTCGGCCACATCGCGAACAACCAGGGGGACCACAGACGACTTAGAACTCACAATAACCAAGCTCCCTGTAGAGGTGGATATATTTGGCCACGGCTTCCCGGGAACCTCCCCGGCACTGGAAGATGACAATATCGGCGATCTCATCGATGCTGCGCCGACCATCGATTAAGTACTGCATCAGATAATGGGCCACGGTACCATGGCCGTGCTTGGTGGCCCAGTTGTCGCTGTACTCCTTTAAAGCTGCTTTCTGCTCCTCGCTGATGGCGTTATCGCTAATCGAGAAGACAACAGCTTCGGAGAGCCTGACCGGGATCTGAGGATACTCTCTGGCCTTAGGAGCACAGGGCTCGACGCCGTAGGAATGGCGAAAAGCGGTTTCCATTCCTTTCAGCATAGCCAGATGGCTATCCAACAGATGCTGTAGCTTGGGGCTCTGTGGCAGATAACGCCTGAACTCTTCGGCTGCCTTGGCATAATACTCACCGACGATACTCAGAGCCTTGTCGGGAGAGAGGGGAGAGAGTTCTGCAGCCGAAAAACAGGTGATGGCTTCGATACAGGTGGCGGTGAAACTCCGCAGGGCCTCGAAGAGAATAGGCTGCACATCCTCCAGGGAGAGGTTGCACAAGGTATAGGCATAGGAGGCAGTGAGTGAAGTGGACTTGGCGATCAGATGAGGGCAGATCTTATCCAGGGTATCGCCTCCGGTGTGATAGAAGATATCCGGCCACTGCAGGAGCATGGGGGATGGAATACCGATCACGGGATCGGAGAGGATCAGGTGATCGCTGCCTCCGGAGTAGTTGATCTTCTTATAATTGAACATCGGCAGCTTGGTATCCGGGGTATGGGAGTCCGCTTCCTTGCCGAGTTCGTCCAGGATGATGCCTGCCAGATCGGCCACAAAAGAAGGGGTTGAATAAGGCAATCCCACGACAGTCAGGGGACCATATCCCAGGGACTGCTTACCGCCTACCATATCCATGTTGATACCCGCAAGGGTCTTGCCGTGGCGATGGTCGGAGAGATAGGGCAGGGTGCCGGTGAACTCCGGCATCAAGATCACTCTCAGGGTGCGCTGTAAGGGCGCAAGTCGGCCCTGACGAATCAGATTGCTCAAGGCGCCCAGAGCCTCCATGGCGGCAGCAACTCCGCTGGCATTGTCGTTGGCGCTATGGCGGGGATGGCAAGAGTGGGCAGTGACTAAAATCTCCTCGTCGCTCTCGCCAGGGATCTCCGCCTCGACCACCTCTACGAAGCCTGGCACGACCTGGGCATCCACCCAGCAGGTAGCCTTGGGATACCTGTCCTGGTCAGGATCCTGCCCATTGGCTGCCCGCATCTTCAGGCAGAGTTTGGCCAGTTCGTCACCCTGGCGGGGAGTGAGGGAGTAACCGAAGGGCATGCTATCCGGTTGGTCATAATACCAGAAGGCGGCGTAGCGGTTGGCATCATACTGATCGTGGCGGGTGCGGGCATTCCTGCTCTCCAGGACCCAGTCGGTGATGATCCCCAGAGCACCTCTCCCGGCGATGGCCCAGTCCACATAAGCCAGATGATTATCCCGCACGAAGATCAGCTTACCCTTAAGGTCCAGGCCCTCGTAGTTCTCTTCCTTACTGCCCTGGTCCAGATAGACGATCTCCAGAGGGGTCTGGCGATAGTCGCAGGCACCGCTGCGCTGAATAACCGAGGTGGCGTTAGCCGTAAAACTGGCCAGAATCTTGTGTTCGGGTGTCACCAGCCGCAACTCGGCGTCTTGGCAGTTCCACTCGGGAAAGGACTTGCGCCCTAAATAGCTGAGGCCATAATCTGCCGGGTAGCTGAGAACCCTGGCGCTGACCCCGTTTTGCTCTAAGGTCTGCTGGATGTAATGAGCAGCTTCCCGATGTCCGGCTGAGGCCTGCACCCTGTGAAAGCGGGATACGCCTTCCACATAGTTTAGCAGCCTGCCGGATGAAACCTCGCTCTCGATGATTCGGACGACCTCCATAGGCTTAACCTCCCTTTGTCGTATTTCAAGATGTGATGAACCTTGTTAGTATCCTGGTTTTTAGTCTATATGGTGGTAATGGTCTCCTCTCCGGTGGCATCGCGAATGGTCAGATGTGGCTCACCATCGGCATCGACCACCAGAGCCAGGCATTCCTTACCGAACTTGTTATTCATTCGCAAGCCGACGCTGCCATCGCCAAACTTGCCCATCAGCAGACGTACAGAACCCTGGGCACGCAGCTCAGCCGAAAGGCGTTGCTTCTCTTCCTCGTCGGTTAAGGCGGCGATCTGTTTTCTCTTCTCCAGCATCACCCGAATATGCTCGTTGGGGCGATCGTAGAGGGTAAAGAGATGCTCATGCTTCCCGGCGTGGTCCGATACCCCGGCGGACATCACCTGGTCGTTCTTATACTGGTCGAAGGTGGTGAAGAGAGTGGAGCGGTAACCGCCCTCATGCAGGAGATCACTACGCAGAAGCAAGCCTCCGCATTCGTCCCCCTCGGAGTTGAAGAAGATCATCCCCGCCGCATTCCAATCCTGGCGATGACCGGGCAGTAGATCCTCACCATCCATCAGAGGCGGCGGAATACGCTTGCCGTTGAAGATGCTGAGCTTTATCGTGCCATCGGCTTCGACGATATCCAGGCGTTCGGTGCGAATTAAGGGATGAATACGAGATTCGTCCAAAACTGTCTCCATCATGCTGCTTCCCTCCTTAGATTTTAAGGCTGCTTATGATCGACCCGGACGCATCATAGACGACGATATGTGTTTCGCCTTCGTTATCCAGGATCAGGTTGATTCGCTCGATGCCCTTAGAGTCCTTGAGACGTACTGCCAGGGATCCATCGGGCTCCTTGCCGACGAAGAGCCGATCGCAGTTAGCATCTTTGGCATTCTCGCCACTGATCTTGTCATAAATTGTATAACCATAACGCCTGATACCGTTCTCTTCGCGAATCCCGGCCTGAACAGCCTGCTTATCGGACTTGCCGAAAGTCAGGGAGAGGTTTGATTCGTAAAAGCCAGGTGCGGTTTTGGCGCTCTGCAGGACCAGACCACCATACTCCTGACCATCGCAGTCGAAGAAAGCCATGCCCGAAGCCCCAGCAGGGAGGGTGGACGGCTGGCTGGCTGAGTTATAGAGGCTGATGCGCAGGTCGCCATTAGTCTCGACGATATCTACTCGCTGGGCCTTTAGCATACTCAAAATGTCGCTCATTGTCTTTGCCTCCTCTTAAACCAGGGTTGCCACGACAGTGCCCGAAGCATCCAGCATCTCCAGATGGGGGTTGTCTTCGGCGTCTAAA
>WRDA01000071.1 GCA_009783675.1 Symbiobacteriaceae bacterium
AAGAAGGGTCTGCAGAGGCGGTCGGAGAAGCTAGCTGATGGTGGCTGAACATAGCAAAAGCAACAAAATTTGTTGCTTTTTAGCACATTTCACACTATAATACAGGCAGAAGAGCAGTCTGCATGGCAGAAGGCTAATGGTTAAGGCTAACCACCGACCTGTGCCGGACGGGTGGTTAGTCTTTCTTCTAACGCATAACTGAATGTTTTTACCGCTAAAACAGCGCCTCTTAGGGGGCGCTTAGTTATTTGGAAGAGGTAATACTAACTCTAAATATCATCTATCCAAAGGAGATTTACATATGCAAGAATTATTCGAAGCTCTAAAGGTTCAGGAGTTGGCAACAGCTCTACTGTCTTTCCTGGCTACCTACGTCACATATGTCCTGCTCCCGATGGCCAAGGAGGCAGTGAGTAAATATATACTTGAACGAAGAGTCGGTATTGCGTCCACATACCTCACTGCATTAAATGACCTTGTCGCAGATGCAGTTGGCGAAGTCTTTCAGACTTATGTTCGCGACCTTAAGGAAACGGGCAAATGGACTGAGGATACGCAAAAGATCGCTCGCCAGAAAGCACTCGATCAGGTCCGCGAGATGATGTGTGAGGGCATGAAAGACACTGTGACCACTCTGCGTGGCGACATTGATCGCTATGTTGGCATGCTGATCGAAAGTCGCCTGGACAGTCGGAAAGAGGCAAAGCTACAATGAGAGTAGTTATTGATCCCGGACATGGCGGTACAGACCCCGGTGCTATCGGCGCATCAGGGACGCTGGAGAAGGATGTCAATCTTTCTCTATCCTTGCTGCTCAGAGAATCACTTCGCAAATGTGGCATAGAGGTCTTTCTTACCCGAGAAAACGATACCACTCTGAGCATCTCCGAAAGAGTGGTCATGATCAGGACTTGCAAGCCTGACCTGATGCTATCTATCCATCATAACGCCGGCGGTGATCTCGCTACAGGCAGTGAGGCACTGTATCGCAGCTCAGGCATACCCAAGCCCGGTGAGGTTGAGCTAGCCAAAGCGCTTGCCACCGGAGTAGCTGCCACCCTGTCTATCAGCTATCGCAGGGTTCTTGCCCATGAGCACGGGGTCTTGCGCAGCGACTGTGTTGCTGTGACTTTGGAGTCAGGTTTCCTTTCCAATCCAGTTGAAGAGCGACTGCTGAAGGACCCTGATACGCAGCGCAATCTTGCTGAAAGCATAACCCGTATTGTCATAGCTCACTTTGGACTGTCGCAGGGTCAGCATCAGGAGATGGACGCCATCGCTATCTGGCGAGACGGTGCATATGTCTGTGACGGCATCCTGCACAACGGCACATCCTACGCTCCCGTACGCAAGTTCGCCGAGGCACTTGGCTTGCAGGTGGACTGGAATGGTGCTGAGCGCATGGTTGTCCTGACGACCAAAGACATCGCTACCATCCTCCTTCGAATCGACGGAGCTGAGATCACTCAGCTTGAAGATGGCAGGATTCTGCTGAGAGCTAAAGCAGCCCAGGAGTAGCCCTCCACTCGTGGTTCCACCAATTATTATGACATCTTGACACCAATGTCCCTCGTTCTAAAATAAGGCTTAATATTTATCAGCCTTATTGAAACGAGGGATAGTTTATATGCAAAGAGCGGCATTGTATACCAGAGTATCGACCCCTGAACAAGCCAGAGAAGGATACTCCCTGGCAGCTCAGGAGAAAGTCCTGCGCCAGTATTGTGAACAGCACGGTTTCGAAGTCCATGAACTCTACAGCGATGAAGGAATCAGTGGCAAGAGTCTGGATAACCGGCATGAGATGAACCGCATGATGGCTGATGTCGAAAAGAAACTGTTCGACATCATTATCGTCTGGAAGTTGACCAGGTTGACCCGGAGCCTTCTTGATCTCTGCAGTATCTGTGAACTGCTCGAAGATAAAGGAATTGCCCTGATCAGCTACACAGAGTCCTTCGACGCCTCTACTCCTGCCGGAAGAATGATGCGAGGCATTTTAGGAGTCATCGCCCAATGGGAACGAGAGGTCATCTCGGAAAACGTCAAGTTAGGAAATATGCAGCGCGCAGAGAGCGGGAGACCAATGTGCGCTTATATCCTCGGCTACGATAGGCTGGACGACGAGTTGGTTATCAATGCCAGGGAAGCCGAGATAGTACGCTTTATATTCCAGAGCTACCTTCGTCTGCTCAATCTTCATCGCGTCATAGGCATCTGCGAGGAGATGGGCTTTACCGGCAAACTCGGTAAACCTCTCGGCACCAACGCGATCCACCGCCTGCTCTCCCATAGTGTTTATGCCGGATATCACTACCATGCAGGACAGGTATACAGAGGGCACCACGAACCAATCATCTCGGTAGGTATGTATAACGAAGTGCAGTGTATGCTTACCAGACGCTCCAGCGGGACCAAGAGAAGAAATCCAATTATTATTCTACCGGAATAGCATTAGTGTGTTCCAGAGATAAAGGCTGATTTGAGCGTTTTTCTCTGGCACATTTTTGGCACATCTCTTCTGAGTTTTATGGAAATATGGTGAAAGAGGTGGCAATAAACGGCATCATTTCTCGCAGGCATAAACGTCGCAAACCCTGGTGTGTACAGAGAAAAAGCCCCCGCAGGGGCTGAAATCTCTGGAGCGGTAGACGGGATTCGAACCCGCAACATTCAGCTTGGGAAGCTGACGCTCTAATCTTCTGTAACCCATTATACAGCAGGATTAGCAACGATTTGCTTCTCAACTTTGGCACATTTTTGGCACATCTCTTTAAAATACTCATTTAGCATACCAGTAGCTCGGGTAAATGAGGTATCATTCATCTTGCGATAAATGTCGGTAACGTCCGCCAGGGAATGTCCTAATAAATACTTCTGCGTCGCATCGTCGATTCCTGCTGCGAACAGGTCTGTCGCATAAGTGTGACGCAGATAATGTGGTGTGACTTCTTCCGCAAATGGAGAACTCTCTGTCAGAACTCTATTTCGATACAGCTTAGCACCGGCGGTGATGTGGCACTGACGGGTGAATGAACTCCACCACCACTTACAGGCTGTTTGGGTGGCTCTGGAACCGTCAGTCTTGGGGAAGAGTATATCTGTCGGTGATCTTCCCTCACACTGGCGCATCAGGTAAGGTAGAAGTATATCCGGGATGGGAACATCCCTGAAACCTACGCTGGCATCTCCTTTAACCTTCCGCTTACGCAGTTTCCCGGCTTTAGTGTCACCTAAAGAGCCGACATTACTGCGCATCTCCAGGTTCTTAGTAATTTTGATGCGCGTATGCTCAAAATCCACATCACCGACATTGAGTGCCAGGCATTCACCGCGCCTGAGACCACAGCAGAGCAGGGTGAGGACATAAACCCCCCGTGGGTGAGTTTTCGCTGTCTCGTAAACTGCTGCGCGTTCCACATCAGTTAGGGGTCGACGTGCATCTTCGGTGAGTTCCGGTAGTTCCAGTCGTGCTGCCGGATTCCGCATGATGAGTCCTTCGGCTTCAGCATCGCTAAACAACTGGCGGATGGCAATGCGTATCTTGGTAACGGTTCCTACCTTACCACCAGCATAGGCGTTGAGCAGATCCTTCAGATGTGATGTGCGTACATCCCTCAGTCGCATGTGCCCTATGGCTGGGAGGATATCCAGCCTGACTTTGGTGGCATAATGGTCTTGCTGTGTCGGTGTGGCGTTGGCTTTGTATACTCGTAACCAGGTGCTGGCCCATTCAGCCACAGTGAGGTCATTATAGACAAAACCGCTAGACCGCATGCGTTTAGCCTCGTCGAGTTTACGCTCAAACTCCGGTCGGTTCCTGGCACGAATGGTAATCCGATGAGGTTTTCCTTCCGGAGTATGTCCGACAACCATGGTACTTCGGAAATAGCCGTCCTTGTTCTTCTTGGGCATGAAAATCACCACCTCGAGATAATTAGGAGCAATTTGCTCTCACCTGACATTTTTGTCTATCGACAGAGGTTCTCTCCCCTGTTACGATTACGATAACAGTGCTGCCCGAACCTCTTCTGAGGGCTAGGGGGCCGGGGTAAGTGGTAACACTTGCCCCATTATGCTAGCAGGCAATGTTACCAATAGATTCAAAGGTACCACTAACATTAATGATCAGACCAGGAGGTTGGATGATTATAGGTGCGATTAATAACAGGTGATCATTTGGGTAACCATGACCCCCCGCTGCGTCGGGGGTTTTCCATCTACTGATTGCTTTAGTTACCCAAAGCCGTTGTGATTCTGGCATGAAATGGCTTATTATGTCCTAAAAATATATTCCGGACTTAAAACTAATGTTTCGTGCAATAAAGAATTAGTATTCATCAAAAGAGCTATAATATACCAGCTTATTAGTTATCACCATGAAATAATAAGGAGGTATATAATGTCTAATAGTTTAAACCAGGCACAGAGGAATCGCGCTGACGAGTTCTATACCCAGATGCCGGATATAGAAGCAGAGATGCGTCACTATAAACAGCATTTTCGTGGCAAAGTAGTTCTATGTAACTGCGACGATCCGTATGAGAGTAACTTCTTCAAGTACTTTGCTCTAAACTTCAATGCCTTTGGTCTGAAACGATTGATTGCGACCTGCTATGCTGGTTCTCCGGTAGCAGGGGAGCAGGTGCCACTTAGTGAAGTGGAGCCAATCCAACACCATCAACCAGGAAGGAGTAAGCCGCACAAGATTATCATTGAAGAAGTCACAGACGCTAATGGCGATGGCGCCACAGACCTGGCAGATGTGGAGTATCTTCTAAGGAGTAGGAAGAATGTTATCACCCTACTGGATGGCGATGGTGACTTTCGTTCCCGGGAATGTATAGAATTGCTGAAACAATCAGACATTGTGGTTACTAACCCTCCGTTCTCGTTATTTCGGGAGTATGTGGCGCAGCTGATTGAGTATGACAAGAAGTTCATTATTATCGGGAACATGAACTCGGTTACGTACCGGGACTTCTTCCCATTCATTATGGATAACAAGGTGTGGTACGGTGAAAGCATCCGAAGTGGCGATAGAGAGTTCCGTATACCGGAAGGATACCCGATGGCTGCTGCTGGCAGTCGCATCGATGAAATGGGTAGGCGGTTTATCAGGGTAAAGGGTGTTCGTTGGTTTACCAACCTGGATATTCCCAGGAGACGCGAGACGCTGACCTTATATAAACGGTACTGCACTCAGGAACATCCCAAGTTTGACAACTTCGATGCAATCAACGTGGATAAAGTCGCTAATATCCCTTATGACTATCATGGGGTGATGGGTGTTCCTATTTCATTTTTCGATAGGTATAATCCAGATCAGTTCCAGATTATCGGCAATGAAAATATGCTATCTGTACCGAATGGTAGAGGGTATGTTAACGGGCAAAGGCTATATGCACGTGTCTTCATCCGCCGTAGGGAGGCTGTGTCATGATAGTCTCCTTACATGAAATCACCATCCGGGAGGTTATCGAAAGCTACGTCGACAACGCTGAAGAAGGTGTGATCGGCTATGGTGGTCTCCTTAACATCCGCCCCAAGTATCAACGGGAGTTTGTCTACAACGATGCACAGCAGAGGGCGGTGATGGAGACCATCTTCAAAGGGTTTCCATTGAACGTCATGTACTGGGCGGTCAATAACGACAATCTGGAGGTGCTCGATGGCCAGCAGCGAACGATTAGCTTTTGTCGCTATGTCCAGGGGGACTATATGGTCGAAAACCGCTACTTTGGTAACCTGACAGAGAGAGAACGGCAGCAGGTACTGGACTATAAGCTGATGGTCTACTTCTGCGAAGGCGACGATCGGGATAAGCTGGACTGGTTTCGGGTGGTTAACATCGCTGGACTGAAGCTAACCGATCAGGAGCTGCGTAATGCGGTCTATACAGGATCATGGTTGACCCACGCCAAGTCTATCTTTAGCCGTAGTAACTGCGCTGCGGCTAACCTTTCCTCCCGATATGTCAGAGCTACGCCCAACCGTCAGGAGCTTCTGGAAGTAGCGTTAAGCTGGCTCAGCGGCGATGAGATCGAGGCATACATGGCGAAGCACCAACACGACCCAAATGCTAACGAACTGTGGACATACTTCCATAATGTCATCCAATGGGTGGATCTGACCTTCCCGGTTTATCGCAGCGAAATGCGGAACTTACCCTGGCATACTCTGTATCAGGAGCATGGAAAGAGGCTGCTTGACACTGCTGCCTTGGAAACGAAAGTCCAGAGCTTGATGCAGGATGAAGATGTGACCAACAAGAAGGGTATTTATGCTTATGTGCTGGGTGGCGATGAACGGTCACTCAACATCCGGCGGTTCAGCGACGGGCAGAAGCGCGAAGCTTATGAACGGCAGTCTGGAGTGTGCAGCTTGTGCGGGGACTTCTGCGATTTCGGAGTAATGGAAGCCGATCACATAACCCCTTGGAGCAAAGGAGGCAGAACTGTTCCTGATAACTGCCAGTTGCTGTGTAGGGACTGTAATCGGCGTAAAGGAAATGTCTAGCTCCTAAAAACACATCAGCATATATGCAAATCGATGTAGCTCGGAAACAACCGTCATTGTTCTTCTTAGGCATGAAGACGCCCCACTTTCGTGAGGTTATGTGTAAACTGTCTTGCTTTTGGCATGCTTTATCCTACAACGAGTATGTCAGATCATGGCTCGCTGAAAAGCGGGGTTTTGGCATTGCCCTTCTACTGGATGTGGCATCTGCCTGGTCTTAGAAAGACGACTTTTTTCTTGCATTCTCTGTCTGCACATGCTATTATGCAGACAGAAGAACCATCTGCTAAGGCAGAAGGTGAAATGAGTCAAAAAAGACTAACTGCACCCCTTACCATAAAGGGCAGTTAGTCTTTTTTCCTGCTGTATAGGACCAGTCCCAGAACGGCTATGACTAGCATAGCGACCTGCAGAACAATCGACAGCATCTGGAAATCTGACATATG
The DNA here is from genome assembly GCA_009783675.1 of Symbiobacteriaceae bacterium. Classification (GTDB taxonomy): domain Bacteria; phylum Bacillota; class JAAYKD01; order JAAYKD01; family WRDA01; genus WRDA01. The sequence goes on from WRDA01000071.1 coordinate 6,966, forward strand.
GAGGTGTTCACCCCCTTCCGGTCAACGTAAGGCACGATGACCTCCAAGGAATGGCGAAA
>WRDA01000072.1 GCA_009783675.1 Symbiobacteriaceae bacterium
AACAGGGCAGAGACTACCACGCTTACTGGAACTAACCAAAGCAGTAGCCGAACAGCAGACGCAACGAATAGCTACTGCTGGTCTCAACGACTGGTTACAGGAAGCACTGCGTATGACACCTCCACCAAGTGATCAAGGTCATCCAAGTCGAATATATTATGTGAATCAGGTTTCAGTCAAACCGCCCACCTTCGTCTTCTTTTGCAACAACCCTGCTCAGATTCATTTCTCCTATCAGCGCTATCTGGACAATCAGATACGAAATGCCTATGGATTTACTGGTACTCCTCTGCGGTTGATATTTCGTCAGAGGTAGATCGGAACAAGTATGTAAATGTCTTCCTGACCTGAGCCTCAACAGACCGAGACTTCAATGAATCTTTACAAAACACATAATTCTTTCCAAAACTCTTGACTCATCGGATGAAAAGCAGTATACTCCTCGAAATTTACCTGAGGAGAAGGGAGGAGATATCGTGGCTAATAACCGCGGCGTCATTTTTATGCTTTATCCCCTGCATGCAGCATATCTGTGTACGACATCGGAACAACCAAGCTGGGCGCTTACTCCTTCTCCGACTCCGTATAGTTGAGTTCAGAGAGCGATGTGAGCGCAAATAGTGCTTACATCGCTTTCATATGACTATCCGATCTGATACCAGGCTACGAGCAGAGTACATGATGGATCATAATGAATCGGCGGTGCAAGGCAAACCGTCGATTTTTGATTCCCAGGACCTTTAATCTTGTTGCGGGGGGATAGCTAAATGTCAATCATAGCTTCTAACTTACATAAAGAATATCATACCCGGATTAAAGATGAGGGCTTACGAGCCAGCCTTAAAGCTCTGGTCAACCCCGTATACCGTAAAATAATCGCAGTTGATGATCTTAGTTTTACTGTCGAACCAGGTGAAATAGTTGCCTTTATTGGACCCAATGGTGCTGGTAAGTCGACAACAATAAAGATGCTTACTGGAATACTGCATCCGACTTCGGGAGACATGCGAGTGCTGAATATGGATCCGACTACCCGGCGAGAAGAGCTGGCACTACATATCGGAACCGTCTTCGGACAACGCTCACAGTTGTGGATGCATCTTCCACCCCTGGACAGTTTTTCGTTGTTGGCCAGGATCTATGAGCTGGATAACAAATCATACCGAATGCGTCTGGCAGAGTTAAGTGAGTTATTTGAGCTGCAGGATCTGCTAAAAACACCAGTGCGCAAACTCTCTCTTGGGCAAAGAATACGTTGTGAAATCGCAGCTTCGCTTCTACACAGTCCCAAGGTGATCTTTTTGGATGAGCCGACAATCGGTCTCGATGTGATCGTTAAGCAACGCATTCGCGAGTTGATCGCCTTGCTGAACCGAGAAGAGAAGACCACTGTTTTTCTTACAAGCCATGATGCAGGCGATGTGGAGCTATTGGCGAAACGAGCGCTGGTTATCGACCATGGGCGGATAGTTATCGACGATGCCGTCACCTCATTACGCAAACGCTATCTCAACCGTAAGGTCATTGAGGTTACCCTCAACGATACCCAGAGCCCTTTGTGCCTTCATCTTCCTCAGGGAGCTTATGCCGAAACTCCGGAGGCGGGTAAACTTCGCTGTATCGCCGATACCAGGCAAATTTCAGTATCTGATCTTGTCAAGTACCTGGTGGAAACCTTGAGTTTCAATGACTTGACAGTCAGTGATCCTCCTATGGAAGATATCATAGCTGCAATATTCAGAGGAGAGGAATACCAGAAATGAAGAGCATAGTAAAGTACTCTGGAATCGCCAGGCAAAGTCTGCTAAATGCCATCCAGTACCCCGCTAATATCATTTCGAGATTATTAATGTACTCCCTGTTTATTTCGGTCTTCTTTTGCTTGTGGGGAGCGATTTATCAGGGTGGTGAGGTGCACGGCTATTCTCTGGTGCAAATGATTTGGTATCTCTGTTTTACCGAGCTCATCGTTTTCTGTTGTCGGACTACTGTCTATACCCAGATGAACGACGATGTTAAAAGTGGCGCAATAGCTTATCTTCTTGTTAGGCCCTGCCATTACATCATCTTTCAATTTTTCCAGTCCCTTGGAGAGTTATGCGTCAATCTGGTGGCTTTCGGATCATATGCCATCGTCCTGGCTCTGACATATGTTGGAGTACTGGAGGGATTTAGTTTCTATAATATGCCATACATCCTGATCTCCTTCATTTTGGGTATCACTCTTAACTTCTTTATGTTAATATCTCTTGGCTTAACCGCTTTTATCTGGGAAGAAAACACCGGATTCTACTTTGTTTATCAGAAACTCATATTCATGCTTGGCATGTTTATCCCTTTAGAGTTTTTACCGGTCTGGTTGCAAAGCATTGCCAGAATGCTGCCGTTCTCTTATGTAGCCTGGGCTCCGGCACGTCTGGCTGTGGCCTACAGCTCTGAGTTTCGAGATCAGGTACTGCCTCTACAGTTCTTATGGGTATTCGCATCGGTATGGCTGGCAGTCTTCTGCTATAGTAGAGCAGTGCTCCATATACAAGGTCAGGGAGGCTAATGATGTCAACTATCAGGAAATATACCGGTTTGCTCTCCTGTTACTTTAAGGTGAATTTGGCTGCAGCGCTGGAATATCGCACTTCCTTCCTGGTGCAGGCCTTTGGTATGACCATTTCCAACGCCAGTTTTGTCTTTTTTTGGTGGGTTGCTTTTGTGCAAATAGGAGGGCGGATAGGAGGTTATGATTTTAGAGACGTTCTCTTTATCTGGTCGGTCTCTTCTTCAGCCTTCGGACTGGCGACAATCATCTTTGGTAATCTTAACCGGATCACTGCTATCATCGTCACCGGAGAGCTGGATACATATCTTTTGCAACCAAAAGATGTGTTGTTAAGCCTTCTGGCAGCCCGCACCAGCCTGACTGCCTGGGGTGATCTGTTCTACGGTGTGATCCTGCTGGTTCTCAGTCAGGGAAGAGATCCTCATGCCTGGCTGATGTATCTGTTGGGGGTAATAACCGGCAGCCTGCTTTTTACAGCTATAGCCGTCAGTGCGCACAGCTGCACCTTCTTTTTTGGCGATACTACAATGTTCAGTAGTCTTGCTTTGGAGTTCGTGATTAATTTTTGCATCTATCCCATAGGAATCTACCCCCTCCTGGTACGCTTCATCATGTATAGTCTGATCCCTGCGGCTTTTATCGTCCATCTCCCCCTAGCGATAGCGCGCAGCTTAAACTATGGATTAGTTTTGCTGGTGCTGGCAGGGACACTTGGTTACTGTCTGTTCGCTTACTGGTTCTTTTATAAGGGTTTGAAAAGGTATGAATCAGGGAACCTGATCATTACCAGAATGTAAGCCATATCCCTTGCCAAACTCGCCAGGGTACGCTATACTTTGCCTGCTGTGCTAGGCGGGGGAGGTGGCGGTCCCCTATATTCGGCAACGCCCCAGCCGAGCTGAAGACCTGCGTGAAGGGATAATTGGTGCATTCGGCTTCTCCTCAGGATGTTGACCCCTGGCCTCGTGCGACGTGGTGCTGTGAACCTCGCCAGGATCGGAAGATAGCAACGATAAGCAGAAATCCGCGAGTGATACGAGTCGTCTGGGTGAATCCTGAGAAGCAGCGCGGGCGTAGATTATATACCGAGCGCAGGGCACAGTATTTGTTATTCCATTTCGGAAAAGGGGTGCCTCAGTGGCCTATCTAGCACTCTATCGTCAGCATCGCCCTCGCCTGCTGGCAGAGGTAGTCGATCAGGCACATATCGTACGCACCCTTGCGAACGCCATTACCGGCGGACGCCTGGTTCACGCCTATCTTTTTACCGGACCGAGAGGTACTGGCAAGACGACTGTAGCCAGAATCCTTGCTCGGTCTGTTAATTGTGTACAAGGTCCGACAATTAGTCCATGCGGCGTTTGCCATTCCTGCCTGAATATCGAGGCAGGTTCGGATTTGGATGTAATCGAAATCGATGCCGCATCTAACAGAGGTATAGATGACATCCGGGACTTACGCCAGTCAATTCAGTTTATGCCGGAATCTCGCTACAGGATCTACATCATAGATGAAGTTCACATGCTGTCTAACGAAGCGTTCAACGCTTTACTAAAAACCCTGGAAGAACCTCCTCCCCATGTGATTTTTATCCTAGCAACCACCGAGGTTCACAAGATACCTCTGACCATCCTGTCCCGCTGTCAACGTTTCGATTTTCACCGCATCGGACGTAAACCTATGATGGCTTTGCTAAGGGATGTATTGCATAAGTCTGAGCGGCAGATCACTGATGATGCTCTCGATCTCCTTGCTGATCGAGCTCAGGGAGGTTTACGCGATGCTCTATCGATGCTCGATCAGTGTCTTATCTTCTGCGAAGGAGAAATCACCAGTGAAGACCTTCTAAAGGTATTAGGCTCGGTCGACAGGAACACTCTACTGCAGATGCTCAACTCTATCTGTGACTCTAGTACCCCTCAGGTACTGCAGTTACTCGACGAAATAGAAGACGCTGGCTGTGATCTGGTACAGTTTCTCTATGACTTTATCCGTTATATACGCAACTACCTCACGGAGTCAGCTGGTGAAATGGCTTCACCACGTTTGACCAGAGATCAGTCTATTCTTGCCCTGGACTGCCTTGCGCAAGCAGAGATCGAAATGAAACAAGCGGCGATGCCCCGGGTGACATTGGAACTGGCTTTATTACGGATCATGGATGGTATTGCTTACGGAGGACGAATCGGAGCCTTGGAGGCCAGAATATCCGCTTTGGAACTTGGCAGTGACAGTCTACAGGATGTCCGGAGAAACAACTCATCTTCAGCAACAGCAGGACGACGGAAAGACTCAGCAGGAAGTTCTAGCCAGGGGACGAGTGCAACTCCGCAACAGTCAAAGACTCCTGATCGTGGATTCAGTGATGGTTTACCAGGAGAGATCAGGAGAGAGCCTGACAGGCCAACGACCAGCGAGCCCTTACCATATTCCGGACCGGGATTAGATCCCGAAGATACACATATCTGGGAAATTGTGCTTGAACGTATAAAAAAAGAGCGTATTGCGCTCCATGCCATCCTACAAAACGGACGAATACTGGGTATGAAGGGAACAGATCTGGAGATCATCTTTACCCAGGAGTTTCATCGTAAAATCCTGGAGAGGCCAGAGAATAAAGAACTCCTGGAACAGCTCCTTGCTGCGGAGAGTGGGCGCTCTATGCAGGTTAAAGTTTTCCTGGCTAGAGAAATGATTGAACGAAGATCATTGCATAACATGAAGACAACCCAAGCATCTGAGGTGATTCCTCAGGTCAAAGGGTCTCCTGATGGGGAACTCTTAGTAAACTCAGGATCTGACGACCTGCTGGAAAGTGTCGCGTATGCACTGCTCAGCAGTGATCGAATCAGCTTTTCCAAAGCCAAACAACGTACTTAATCCAGGGAGGGGTTTGTATTGTACAGAGGAGGCAGTGGCGGCAGCGGTAATATGCAGCAAATGCTTAAGCAGGCCCAAAAAATGCAACAGAAGATGCAGGAGGACCTGGCACGCGTTCAGGAGGAGTTGAAGGAGAAAACCACAGAAGCTTCCGTAGGGGGCGGTGCGGTTACCGTAGTGGCAACCGGTGAAAGGTTGATTCAATCAATTACCATCGACCCTGCAGCAATTGAACCGGAAGATGCAGAGATGTTGCAGGATTTAGTCATGTCTGCAGTAAACGAGGCTTTGCGCCAGGCAGAGGAACTGGCATCGAGGGAGATGGAGCGGGTAACCGGCAACCTTAAAATGCCCTTCGACTAGCACTGCCAGATTGTAATCCTTCAGGAGGAGATCGTTTTATGGCTCAGTGGGGAGAATCATTAAACAAGCTGGTGAATCAGCTAGCCCGATTACCCGGCATTGGGCCTAAAACAGCACAACGCCTGGCTTTTCACCTGATCTCTCAGGATGTTGGGAGAGTTCAGGCTTTAGTCCAGGCGATACTCGAAGCCAAGGAGAAAATGGGGTTCTGCAGTATATGCTTCCATCTCAGCGAAAAGGATCCTTGCGAAATATGTGACGATCCTAAACGAGATAAATCAGTCATTTGTGTAGTCTCGGATCCCAAAGATGTCCTGGCAATGGAAAAAACTCGAGAGTATCGGGGTCTCTACCATGTCCTGCAGGGAGCGATTATACCCAGCGAGGGAATTGGGCCAGATCGTCTGCGCGTTAAAGAGCTGATCCGCAGACTGGAAGACCCGTCTGCCGGAAAAATGATTGAGGAAGTTATTTTGGCTACTAATCCCAATATCGAAGGTGAGACAACTGCCATGTATCTGGCTCGAATGATTAAACCTTTGAACATCAAGGTGACACGTATTGCTCATGGATTACCTGTCGGAGGTGATCTTGAGTATGCTGATGAAGTCACACTGATGCGTTCTCTGGAAGGCAGACGCGAGATTTAAGTGATTTATCTACTCAGGTTTGCTTCAACCTGCTGTAGAGCATGGCGGGAAGCAAGGCGACGAGCTTCTTCCTGAGCATACCCATAGCGCGTAGCGTAGAAAGTATGCATAGCGCTGATAGCCATGATCAGACAGCTCATTTCGTCTTCACCAAGAGTATACAGCATGTTTTGTAAAAGTAATAACACGCTGGTGGGAAGGTAATACTCTTCAGGTAATAATGGTTCCTGCACCTCAGCTTCCATGCTTCCGTCCTGGTTACGGAAGAGAATGACGCTTTGCTGATATGTTATCTCCAGGTTTTCTGGTTTCTGATAGAGCAGTTCCAGTAGAGAACCGAGAATGTTAACGCGCTTTAGTTCGATCTCATCCAGGAGATGGAGACACAGAGCACCCATGTATTGGACCAGCTGCTGGGATGCTTCACATAAACCGAGTCTGTACAGAACCTCTGCATAATACTCCATGACGATTCTGACTCGTGGTGTCAACTGATGAACGTAAGTTACTGCCTCTTCACTGACATCGACATCCACAGTGGCTC
>WRDA01000073.1 GCA_009783675.1 Symbiobacteriaceae bacterium
ACTGATTCGCTTTAACTCCTCCCTGGGTAGCAAAGCCAGAATATCCCAGGAGAGATCCAGGGTTTCGAAGATCGAACGGTTCGTCGTAAATCCCTGATTGAGGAAGGTCTGTTCGAATCTCTCGGCAAACCTGACATAATCCTTATCTAAAGTCGAAATGGCGCTCTCTCCCAGGATAGCCGCAAGTTCCTGAGCCTTCTTGCCCTGAGCATAGGCCGCCGAGACCTGGTTCATGACCCCTGAGTGATCCCCTCTGGTGCGACCCTCGCCGATCCCCTTGTCTTTCAGGCGGGAGAGGGAAGCCAGAACATCGATGGGAGGCAGGATATGTCTGGCGAAAAGATCCCTGGAGAGGATGATCTGTCCCTCGGTGATGTAACCGGTGAGGTCGGGGATTGGATGGGTGATATCGCTCTCGGGCATGGTCAGGATAGGCATCTGGGTGATCGATCCATTCTTGCCTTTGATTCTGCCAGCCCGCTCATAGATGCGGGAGAGGTTGGTATAGAGATAACCAGGATAACCTCGCCGGCCGGGAACCTCGCGCCTAGCTGAGGAGATCTCCCGCAGTGCCTCACAGTAGTTTGTCATGTCATACATGATGACCAGGACATGCATCTCCTTCTCGAACGCCAGATACTCCGCTGCCGTCAGAGCCATCTTAGGTGTAGCGATGCGCTCCACCGCCGGGTCGCTGGCCAGGTTGAGAAAGAGGACAGCGTGATCTAAGACGCCGGTACTGCGAAAGTCTCGGATGAAGAAGTCGGCATCCTCGTGGGTGATCCCCAAAGAGACGAAGATGACCGCGAAGCGTTCTTCTGCTCCCAGGACCTTAGCCTGACGGGCGACCTGAGCTGCCAGATCCATATGAGGCAAGCCTGCCTCAGAGAAGATCGGCAGCTTTTGTCCGCGTACCAGGGTGTTGAGTTCGTCGATAGCCGAGACTCCGGTCTGGATGAACTCATCAGGGTATTCCCTGGCGATGGGGTTGATGGCTTCTCCATTGATATCCAGCTGTTTTTCCGGGATCACCGGGGCGCGATTGTCCAGAGGGCGTCCCAGGCCGTCGAAGACCCTCCCGATCATCGCTTCGGAGACATCCAAGGTAAATGGTTTACCTAAGAACCTGATTTTAGTATTGCTGGGCGTAATCCCGGCAGTGCCTTCGAAGATCTCCAGCAGGGCTCTGTCCTGATGGATTTCGATGACCTGACCGAGACGCCGTTCCCCGTTGCCGAGGACGACTTCCACCACTTCGTCATAGGTGGCGCCTTCCACGCCGGTGACCTCGAGGAGAGGTCCGGTCGTCTTCTCCACGCTGCGAAAATATCTGATCAAACCTCTATTCCTCCCTGGTCACTGGTGACAGCTCCGCCATCAGCCTATCTATCTCCTGGGTGCAGTTGTCAAGTTCTTCGGGACGATCTTCGGGGATGAATTTTACCTGAGCGACTCGCTCTCTGACCCGCCTGGTCTTTTCATAATAGTCTTCGAAGTTGTAACCCCGGTTGGCAATGAGCTCGGTGGATCGGTCATAAAACTCCATGATCAGGCGCAGCATCTTAAACTGTTTCGGCAGGGAGGTGAAGGAGTCCACACTGTGATATGCATTTTGCTGTAGATAGTCTTCTCTCAGGGATTTGGCAAACTCCAGCTTCAGTTTATCGATATCCGAAATAGAGTCGAAACCGACCAGTTTGACGATCTCCATCAGGCGGCCCTCTTCCTGCAGCAGGGTCATACCCTGATGGATAACCTCGTCGATCCCCTCTTCGACAAACTGGCTGTAATAGAGATCAGCCGATTCCCCATAGAGACTGTAGGAGTTCATCCAGTTGATCGAAGGAAAATGACGCTGCCTGGCCAGAGTGGCATCTAAGCCCCAGAAGACCTTGACCACGCGCAGGGTGTTTTGGGTCACCGGCTCGGAGAGATCTCCTCCCTGGGGAGAGACAGCGCTGATAGCGGTGACACTTCCCTCCCGGCCATTTGGTCTACCGATGGCGATGACTCTGCCGGCTCGTTCGTAGTAACTGCTGAGTCGACTGCCCAGATAAGCCGGGTAACCCTCATCCCCTGGCATCTCCTCTAATCTGCCGGATATCTCCCGCAGCGCTTCGGCCCAACGAGAAGTGGAATCGGCCATTACCGCCACATCGTAACCCATGTCCCGATAGTATTCGGCGATGCTGATTCCGGTATAGATGGATGCTTCTCTGGCGGCGACCGGCATATTGGAGGTATTGGCTACCAGGATGGTGCGCTCCATCAGAGACAGGCCGGTCTTGGGATCTACCAGCTGCTGAAACTCGGTGACGGCGTCGGTCATCTCGTTACCGCGTTCGCCACAGCCTACGTAAACCACGATATCCACGTTGGACCATTTGGCGATCTGATGCTGGACTACGGTCTTTCCGGCGCCGAAGGGTCCGGGAACCGTCGCCGTGCCGCCCTTCATCACCGGGAAGAAGGTATCGATGACACGTTGTCCGGTGATCATGGGCAGGCGTGGGGTGATCTTCTCGGTGATGGGACGTGACTTGCGCACAGGCCATTTTTGCATCATGCTGATCTTATGTAGCTGGTGGCGTTCGTCCTCGATCTCACAGATAGTCTCTTCGACGGTAAAACTCCCCGGGGAGATTTGAGTGATGGTGCCTTTTAAACCATGAGGCAGCATAATTTTGTGCAGGATGCGCGAGGTTTCCGAGACCGTACCGAGGACATCACCGCCACTTACTTCCTGACCAACCGTCAGCAGAGGGGTGAACGACCAGCGTTTCTCACGGTCTAAAGCCGTGACGCTGACGCCTCTGGTTAAAAAGTCGCTACCGGTTGCGGCAAGCAGACTTTTAAGAGGGCGTTGGATACCGTCGAACATCGTGCTCATCAGTCCAGGCCCCAACTCGACACTGAGAGGTTCTCCCAGGGTAACCAGAGGATCGCCGTAAGCCAGGCCCGCAGTCTCCTCATAAACCTGAACCGAGGCAATCTCTCCCTCGATCTTGACGATCTCACCGATCAGGCCTTCCGGCCCAACCTGGCAGACATCCTGAATGCTGGCGTCTCGCATGTTGTCTGCGGTTACCAGTGGTCCGGAGACAGAGATTATACGCCCGACTATGCGATCTGAAGCCATATCCTCACCGCTTTTCATCATGATAAGAGACTATAACACATTGACTCCGACGGCCTTCTCCATGAGATCTCTGATCATCTGCCTGGAGAAGCTATGGCCATCTGCACTTTCACCTAAGGGGATAAAAATCGGGGTCAGAGAACTGCGATAACGGTCCAGGATATCTTTTACCCCGGCACATAAACTATCTTCGATGAAGACGATGCCTATCTTTTGGCTCTCAATGCTTTCCAGAAACTCACGCAGAGCCTCTGTGGAAGGTGGGTTATATGTAGCCAAGCCGAACTGCAGGAAAGGAGTCAGGAATACCAAGCTACCGATGACGCAAATCTCACATTTCATAGGGTATTCGTAGCCTCCTGGCGATCTCCCTGGCAGATAAACGCAGTTTTTTGCCAGCCAGCAGAGTCCGTACATTCTTGATCTCCATAAACTTATTAAAAAACAGCGCGCAGATGGGTTCCACTCCGAAAGGCATCATCTTGCAGGCTTTAGATCTTTCGATCAGATAATTATCGATCTGAACATCCAGGTCGGTGGTCAGAGCTTGCAAATCTCCGGGAGCTCTCCAGGCGGATTCATAACAGGACAGGAGAGGAAAAAAGCTTCGACAGTCTTCGAAAGTCAGCGGATCCTCACTCTCTGCACTGAGATCATCCAGGGGTTGCAACAGTTCCGCCACGGTGAAACGACCCAGTGCGGAGAGGGCTCGAGGTAGGAACTCCTCCGGTCGGCCCGCCTGAAACCACTGCAACATTACCGAGACATTGAAAAGATCGGTTTTTTCAGTGACGAAGGTTGAGATTCCTGTGGACTTAAGCCCGGCAGCGATCTCGCTCAGACAGAGGAAATAGGTTTGATCCAAAATGAAATCAATGCCGTAAAAATCTTCGCTGGTTAAAGCAGCGAACATGCCGGCAGTCAAACTCGGATTATCCAGAATGTCATCTTCAGCCCTGACCGTAGCAGAATGAATCGTCGGCAGGGTATAGCTGCCGTAATCGAGGAACAGATCGCTCAGGTTAATGCCAAGATGACGTTCCTTGACTACCAGCTTGATATTATGGATATCGTAGAGCAGAGTGAACAGACGCCAGATGGCTTCAGTTGGTGTGATCTCCCGCAGCAGAGAGAAGACAGATCTCATCAACTCGTCGAGCATATGGCCGTAATTATAAACATCCGCATCTGAGTAGGTGCGGAAATAGTTATGAATGTTCAACTCGTCCAGAGCCGATTGCAGGCTGTTCGTGGCCAGAAGAGCGGTATACTCCTTCTGCTTCAGCAGTCTGCTGTCTTCGAGGCTGGCGATGGTATTGGCCAGGGGATAGACTCTGGGGGTAGCTGGCACGATGACACCTCGCTCCTCTGTTTGGTGTTTATCAGGTTTAAGGAAATACCTCCTTGAGGATTTGGGCCGACTGCACGGCTCTCAGTTCCTCAATCAGGTCTTCGAAGAGGCAGTTATACTCGACGCGTTCATTGCGCAACAGAAAACCGCTCTTACCAAATACCGGTTCCGAACTGATGGAAATCTGTAAGTTTTCGGCGGCGGCAATAGCCCTGACAGCCTCTGAAGTGGAGAACTTATGCCGGGATAGCTCACCGATGTACAGAGTGTAAGAGCCGCTGAGACCGGCGATCGCACTCAGGAAAAGGGACATAAAATCAGCTGCAGGAGCTTCGATCAGCTTTTGCACAGCCAGCGCAAAGATACCATCAATGAGTCCGTGCTCATAAGCCATTATTTCCCGGGAAAACCTGGCTTTCAAATGATCAAGCAGACGGGTATATTCCAGCTCGTTCTGACGCAGGACCAGTTCGCGGCGCTTCTGATAACTCTCTTCATAGAAAGAGTTCTCACGCTGGATGACCTCATCGATGCTGCTCCTGATCTGCTCGTAGCGTTCCCGGTTATGTGCCTCAGCTTCCTCGCTGATCCGGTTGGCAATTAATTGAATGCCATATTTCATATTCATGCACCTCTGGAGCGGGAAGATATTTTACTAGAGAACTATGAGAACAGAGATGACGAAGGCAAAGATGGCGTAGGTCTCAATCATGGCTGAGTAGAGGACACCTTTAGTAGAATGCTCTGGCTGTTTGGCTAGAATTTGGATACCTGCTGTAGCCAGAATGGACTGTTTGTCTGCCGTAATCCAGCCAGCGATGCCCATTAAAGAGCCAGCCGAGAAACAACGCAGGGCATCCATGAAACCCATTCCCACATCGAACTTCATGAAGATGAGAAAGGCCACTATAAAGCCATAGAGACCCTGGGAGGCAGACATCATCTGCAGGACCAGGGATTGTCCGAAGCGATCGGGATGCTCCGAGATCAAAGCAGCTGCTGCCTGTCCAATCATCAGGGCGCCTTTGGCAGAACCGATTCCACAAAGTAAAAGGGCTAAGAAGAGACCAATAATGGTCATGATCTCCGGCAGCGCGTTAAGAAAAAGGCTCATTCATCTCTCTCCTCATGTAGTGTGAAATTTAGTTATCAGTATTAACTGGGTCGCAGATAATCACGTTCTTCTCCGCCGTCTTGAAGGGATCAAACTTGCGCCCACCACCGGAGTAGAACTTACCGAAGAATTCGATGAACTCCAGGCGGATACCATGAACATAGGCGCTGAGCATAGAAAGAAAGATATTTAAGGCGTGTAATATGACTGCCACGACCAAGCCAAGAGAGAGCCTTACCGGCAGAGGCAGAAAACCAAGGATGGTGTTGAAAGCCAGGGCTACGCTGGCGCCGGCAACGGCTAAAGCCATCAGACGCGTATAGCTGATGAAGTCGCCGATATAACTGGTCGCTCCGTAGAGAGCGTAGAGGCCGGTGCCGATACCCACATACCAGTGCTTACCACGCTTGATAGCAGGAACGAAGACGATCAGGGCAACACCAATTGTAACCAGACCCATGCCAATCCAATAGAAAAAGGCGCTCTCGAAGGCAGGCACCGTGCTGACCAGTATAGCCAGACCACCCCCGATGAAAGTCAGGATCCAGGAGAGACCTCCGCTGAGCATATCGGCATAGTTTTGCAACTTCGCCTGATTGATCATGTAGAGGACCAATCCGGCGATGATATGCAGACAACCCAGGACGATGGAAAGTATGGTTAAGGGGATAATATCGGTATTGGCAGATAGGAGCCCGAAAGGCAGTTCCAGTCCGAAGAAAGATCCGAATACCACGCCCCAGCCGATGATGGGAAAGCAGAGATAATAAAGAAAGTCGATGAAACTGCGGGTATCACGGCTCAGCTTCATACGCCTGCGCACGATCTGGCCGATGATGAACAGAGTCAGACCGTAACCGATATCGGCCACCATCATGCCGAAAAAGAGTTGATAGAAGACGGTCATCACCGGCGTAGGGTCGACTTCGTTATAACGCGGCAGGCTGTACATATCGGTGAGGGATTCGTAAGGTGTGACCAGGCGATTGTTCTGCAGTTTGATAGGAACCAGAGGTATATCCTTATCATAAATGGGACTGAAGGTCACGCTGCAGGGAGTATTCAGGAAACTGGCTGTCAGCATCTCTTCGAACTGGTGCCGTCTATCGGCAAAGATCCAGCCTTCGATGGTAATCGTCGCCTCGCTGTAGGTCACTTCCAGCGATTTACGCAGACGTAACAGAGCGTTAAGGGTATAATCCTCAGCCAGACGCAGGAGACCGAGATGCTGTGAGAGCTCACCGAGATTGGTGCTGATTTCCTTCTCTTCCTCCAGAAGATCGAAGGACTCCCTACCCAGTCTTTCCCTGGCACCCGGCGGAGGTAGTTCGAAGTTATACTC